>VBGE01000193.1 GCA_005880345.1 Chloroflexota bacterium
GACATGGAGTCGATCCAGATCGATGGCATGAACGTGCGCGAGGTGCTGCTGCGCACGAACGAGATCATCGAGAAGACTCGCAAGGACTCGGTGCCGCGATTCATCGAGTCGTTGTGCTATCGGTTCCGCGGCCACTCCGTGGTCGACCCGGACAAGTACCGCTCGGCCGAGGACAAGGAGACGTGGCGCAAGGCGGACCCGATCGTTGCGTTCGAGCACGAGCTGGAGAAGAGCGGCCTGGCCGACGAGGAATATTTCAAGAAGGTCCGGCTGGAGGTCGATGCCGAGATCCGCGAGGTGATCGAGTTCGCGGACGAGAGCCCTGACCCCAACGTCGCCGACCTCTACAAGTACACGTACGCGGGCGAGTGGGCCGACCGGCCCGAGCTGCGGGTGGAGCGCGTCTGATGGCGACCGCGGTCAAGGCGGAGGAAAAGCTCTATCGCGTCGCGCTGCGCGAAGCCCTCACCGAGGAGATGGAGCGCGACGACAAGATCTATCTGATCGGCGAGGACATAGGCAAGTTCGGCGGCGCGTACCGCGTCACGGAAGGATTGCTCGAAAAGTTCGGGGCGCAGCGCGTGGTCGACGCGCCAATCGCCGAGGAGGTCATCGTCGGCACGGCCATCGGCTCCGCCATGCTCGGCCTGCGCCCAGTCGTGGAGATGATGACGATCAACTTCTCGCTGATCGCCTACGACCAGATCGTCAACAACGCAGCCAAGATCCGCTACATGTTCGGGGGCGAGGTCAAGGTGCCCATGGTCATCCGCATGCCTGGAGGCGCCGGCCACCAGCTCTCGGCCCAGCATTCGCACAGCCTCGAGGTCCTGTACGGGCTCATCCCGGGCCTGCTCGTCGTCGCGCCGACGACCCCGGAGGACGCAAAGGGGATGCTCAAGTCGGCGATCCGCTCCGACAACCCGGTGATGTTCCTCGAATCGATGAGCCTCTACAACGTCAAAGGCGAGGTGCCGACCGGCGACTACACGACGCCGTTGGGCAAGGCGGCTGTGCGGCGCAGCGGGTCGGACGTGACGATCGTCGGCGTCTCCAGGATGGCCGTGCTCGCCAACGAGGCCGCGAAGCAGCTCGAGGAGGACGACATCGACGCCGAGGTCATCGACCTCCGCTCGATTCGCCCCATCGACTGGGCGCCCATCGTGGAATCAGTCCGCAAGACAAGCCGGTGCGTCGCGGTCGAGGAGGGTTGGTCCACTTATGGCATCACCGCCGAGCTTGCCGCGGGGGTGCAGGAGCGCTGCTTCGACTACCTCGACGCGCCAGTCCGCCGGCTGGGCGGCGCGCAGGTGCCGATGCCGTACAGCATGCCGCTGGAGAAGGCCTCGATCCCCACGAGCGAGGACATCAAAAGGCTCGTGCGCGTCACCCTGGGACGGAAACCCGATGCCTGATATAGATATGAGAGGAAACCCAGATGGTTTCCTCTCATCGCAGCGTCGGCAAAGCCGACCCCGCGGCAGGCCGCGGGGCAAGCGCTGCTGCTCTCCTTCCGGGGAAAGGTAGATCCATGCCTGATATCAACATGCCCAAGCTCTCCGACACGATGGAAGAGGGCACGATCGTCGAGTGGAAGAAGAAGAGCGGCGAGCAGGTGAAGACCGGCGAGGTGCTGGCCGAGGTCGAGTCGGACAAAGCGACCTTCGACCTCGAGGCTGAGTCTGACGGCGTGCTCCAGATCCTGGTCGAGCAGGGCGTTCCGGCCAAGATCGGCTCGCCCATCGCGCGAATCGGCGACCAAGGCGCCGCTGCGCCACAGTCGGAGGCTAAGCCCAAGGAGCCGGAGGCACCAGCTGCGCCACAGCCGAAGGCGAAGCCCAAGGAGCCGGAGGCGCCGGCCCAGGTTGCGGAAGAGCGTGCGCCCGCCCAGAAGACAGCGCCCTCTCGTGACGCGCCTCCGCCGGCGAAACCCGCGCCAACAAAGCAGGAGAGTCAGGACGGACAGCAGAACGGCCGCGAGATCAAGGCGTCGCCGCTGGCCCGGCGGCTCGCCGAGGAGATGGGAGTCGACCTCGCATCCCTGAAGGGCACCGGGCCTGAAGGTCGCATCGTGAAGGAAGACGTGATGGCGGCCGGGAGCTCGCGGCCCAAGACCGAGCGCCGCCGCCCCCAGCCCGCCGGCGAGAGGCCCGCCGGCCCAGACGTCGAGGTCATCGAGCCCAACCGCATGCAGGCCACCATCGCGCGCCGCATGGCAGAGTCGAAGTCGACGGTTCCGGAGTTCCAGGTCACGGTCGAGGCGCGCGTCGACCTGGCCGTCAGCCTCCGCCAGCAGCTCAAAGACTCGGTGCCCGGCGCGGAGAAGGTCACGATGACCGACTTCCTGGTCCGCGCGTGCGCGTTGGCGCTGCGCAAGTTCCCCGAGGTCAACACCTCATGGGCCGACGGCAAGTTCCAGCGCAAGCGCTCGATCAACGTCGGGCTGGCGGTTGCGCCGAGCCAGGGCATGGGCCTCCTGGTCCCGGTCGTGCACGACGCCGACGTGAAAGACCTCGTCCAGATCTCGATCGAATCGCGACAGGTGATCGAACGCGCCCGCTCCGGCCGGCCGGCCGAGGGCGACCTCAGCGGCGCCACCTTCTCCATCTCCAACCTCGGCATGTTCGGCGTGGACGAGTTCACCGCGATCATCAACCCACCCGAGGCGGCAATCCTCGCGGTCGGCGCCATCAAGGACGTGCCCGTGGTGGACGGTGGACGGATCGTGCCGGGCAAGGTCATGCGCATGACCCTGTCAGTCGACCACCGGGTGTTCTACGGCGCGACGGCGGCGCAGTTCATGGCCGAGGTCAAGCGCCTCATCGAGAACCCGGTGACTCTTCTCGTCCCGGCCTGACGCCCTCCGCCGCCAGAGGCTGAGGCTACGCGCGGAGGCTCAGTAGCCCGGGCTAGGCGACTGCGGCCGGAGCCACCGGCTCGGCCTTCTTGGGTTCGCGCGAGGCGGGCAGCATAAGGTGCACGCGCAGGTTGCCAGCATCGTCGAAGTCCGCCCACAGGCGCCCCTTCATCGCGGCCGCCAGCTCTCGCGAGATGGCCAGGCCAAGTCCCACGCCACCGGCCGCTGAGGACCGCGACGGGTCGGCGCGATAGAACCGGTCGAACATGCGGTCCGGGTCGGGGCGGTGCTCGCCGGCGGCGTTGGACACGACTGTTTCCACCGCACCGCCGCTCAAGCGCGCGGCTGCATTGACAGCCGAGTCCTCCGGCGCGTACTTGACCGCGTTGTCCAGCAGGTTGTCCAGGATCTGGTGCAGTCGCTCGGGGTCGGCCGCCACCGGCGGGATGTCATCCGGCACGCTGACTTTGAGCGAGAGCTTGCGCGCGGCCGCGCGCGGCCTCACCATCTCGAACTCCTGCTGCAGCTGGCCACCGAGGTCGACCGACGTGATGTGCATCGAGATCGAACCGGCTTCGACGCGAGCCAGGTCGAGGAGCTCCTGCGCCATGCGCAGCACGCGCTCTGACTCCTCGTGCACGATCGTGGCGGCGCGCGTGCGTTCGGCATCGCTGAGGACGCTGCCGTCGACCAGCGCATGGCTGAAGCCGATCAGGCTCGTGAGTGGGGTCTTCAGCTCGTGGGAGACGTTGGCCAGGAAGTCGCGCTGGGCCTTGCGCGCCCTCTCCACCGCCTCGGCCATTCGGTTGAAGGCGGAGCCGAGCATGCCGATCTCGTCCGGACCCTGGATCGAGACTCGACGCGAGTAGTTGCCCGCGGCGATGTCCTCGGCCGCCGCGGCGAGCTGCATCAACGGCCCGGTCATCGACCGGCTGATGAGGAGCGTGAGAAGCAGCGCAACCACAAGCGCAGCTCCGCCGGCCTCGAGCAGCCGGCTGGCGAGCTCACCCGCGGCGGCGGAAACGGCCAGCGACTCGGGCTGCGCGAGCACCACGTATGAAGCCTTCAGAGGGTCCTGGCCCGGCGGGATCTGCTGGGTGGCGACGAAGTAGGTCGCGCCATCGAGCGACGCCCGCCCGGCGGTGACCGAAACTTGCGTGTTGAGCAGGGCGTCCTGGCTGTCGTAGACGACGAGGTGATTGGCGCGCACCATCAGCAAGCGGTTGCCGTTGAGAGTCGGCGCGATCAGGCCGTTGAGGCGGTCGACGAAATCGCTGGTGGTGTCGAGCCCGCGGGGGCAGGTCGCAGGCCTCGCGATGTTCGGCAGCGGGGTGAAGCATTCCTGGTGCCTGACCTGGGCGGTGACCGTGATCACGCCCCGCTCGAGCTGCGCGGTGGCGCTCTTCACCTCCAGGTCGCGCACGAAGACCCAGGTGAGGGCGCCCGCCAGGAGCAGGCTGACGGCGACGATGCCGGCCGCCGCGGCCAGGAGACGTAGCCGAAGGTTCAGCTGCCCACCAGCTCCAGCCGATAGCCGACGCCCCAAACCGTCTGGATGCTCGGATCGGTGATCTTCGCCGCCGCGAGCTTCTCGCGCACCTGCTGGACGTGCACGTCGACCGTGCGCGTGTAACCGGGGAAGTCGTAGCCCCATACGAGATCCAGCAGCTCGCTCCGCTGAAACACGCGGCCGGGATGGCGCGCGAGCAATGCCAGCAGGTCGAATTCCTTCGGCCGCAGCTGCACGCGCTCGGTGCCATGACGCACCTCGTGGCGGTCGATGTCGACCTCGAGCTTGCCGGCGCGTACGAGCTTGGGCTGGTCGGCTTCGGTGCGGGCGCGCCGCAGCAATGCCTTGGCCCGCGCGACCAGCTCCTGGGGATGGAACGGTTTGGTGAGGTAGTCGTCTGCCCCGACCTCGAGGCCCACGACCTTGTCGGTCACCTCGTCGCGAGCCGTGAGCATGATGATGGGCACCTGGCTCTGCTTGCGGATCTCCTTGCAGATGGTCAGTCCGTCGACCCCCGGCAGCATGATGTCCAGGATCACCAGGTCAGGCTTGACCTGGCCGAACCTCGCCACCGCCTGCGCGCCGTCCCCGACTCCCTCGACCTCGTATCCCTCGCGGGTCAGGTACAGGCGCGCCAGCTCGAGGATGTGCTTCTCGTCGTCGACAATGAGGATCTTCGAGCTCATCGTTCCGGCCATGGCATCTAATTCATCATCGCCACGTCAACAGGGCGTCTTACAAAGGTGAGGTAAATGTAAACGCGGGCTATTTTGCGGCCCGGAGCACGAGTTTCAGCGGGTTTCCGACCAGTCCGAACCGCTCGCGGATCTTCTTCTCGAGATAGCGCCGGTAAGAGAAGTGCAAGAGCTCGGTGTCGTTGACGAACAGGACGACCGTCGGCGCTTCATCGCTCGCCTGCGTCGCGTAGTTCAGTTTCAGACGACGCCCTTTGTACGACGGAGCCGGATGCTCGAGGAACGCCTCGCGGAGCACCCGGTTCAGCTCGTTGGGCGGCATCTTGATGCGTCGCTGGCCGACCACTTCGAGGGCAGCAGGCAGCAAGGTGCCGATCCCTTCCCTGGTCTTGGCGGAGACCTGGACCACCGGCGCGAAGGTGGCGAACTTGAACTCCGGGGCCAGCGCCTTGCGCCAGTGCGCCGGCTTGCGCTGCGCCGGCTCGACCAGATCGATCTTGTTGACGACGATGACCAGCCCCTTGCCCGCTTCGAGCGCGTAGCCGGCGACGTGCTGGTCCTGCGCGAGCACGCCGGCCGACGCATCGATGACGAGCAAGACCACGTCAGCGCGCTCCATCGCGTGGATGCCCCTGAGCAGGCTGTAGCGCTCGAGGCGGTCCCGGCTCGACGACTTGCGCCGGATGCCTGCGGTGTCGATGAGCACCACCGGCACGCCGTCGAAGACCAGCTCTGTGTC
>VBGE01000404.1 GCA_005880345.1 Chloroflexota bacterium
GATCGAGATGGACACCGCCATCGCCGTCGACCGCAAGGCGGCTCGAGCGTGGTGCATCGTGTTCCAGGACGCCAAGCCCGGGATGGAGGTGGTGGTCGGCCACCAGGGCGTGCGTGTCACGCCGCTCGAGCGCTCGCGCCAGACCGAGATCTTCAGCTTCATGGGCAGCGAGGTTTCTGCCGAGAAGCCGAAGAAGGTGCTGATCGCCGGGATCGCCGACGAGCTGCGGCAGGTGCGTTCGTCGGGCGGGCGGGTCCTGGTCGTCGCTGGTCCCGCGGTCGTCCACACCGGCGCGGGTGTGTACCTGTCGCGGCTGATCGAGCTTGGTTTCGTGCAGGTCCTTTTCGCCGGCAACGCGCTTGCCGTGCACGACGTGGAATCCGCGCTTTTCGGCACCGCGCTGGGGGTGAACATCGAAAGCGGACTGGCGATCGAGCACGGTCACGAGCACCACATGCGGGCGATCAACCGCGTGCGTGCAGCCGGCGGGCTGCGGCAGATGGTCGAGAGCGGTCAGCTGCGCTCTGGAGTCATGAAGTCGGCGATCGAGCATGGCGTCGAGATCGTCCTGGCCGGCTCGGTGCGGGACGATGGGCCGCTACCCGACGTCATCACCGAGATGGTCGAAGCCCAGCGGCGCATGCGCGCTGCGCTGCACGATGTGCGCATCGCGCTGATGCTGTCGACCATGCTGCACTCGATCGCGACGGGCAACATGCTCCCGGCCGGCGTGCGCACCGTTTGCGTCGACATCAACCCCGCCGTGGTCACCAAGCTCGCCGATCGGGGCAGCTGGCAGTCGGTCGGGCTCGTCACCGACGTGGAATCCTTCTTGCGCGAACTGGCCCTGGTCATGGAAACTGGGCGCCATGGGTAAAGGTCGAGACAAGCAAGGTCGCGAGCAAAAGAAAAAGA
>VBGE01000194.1 GCA_005880345.1 Chloroflexota bacterium
AGACGCCGAGCTGACCAAACCGGGCGCGTGGGACGACCCCAAGCGCGCCGGGCAGATGGCGCGCGAGGCTGCCGACTACCGAGCCCTCATCGCGACCTGGGATCGCCTGGAGAGGCGTGCCCGCGACCTGGTCGAGCTGGAGCAGCTGGACGCCGATGATCCCGAGCTGCACAGGCAGGTAGATGAGGAACGCGCCGCAATCGAGAAAGAGCTGCGCACGCACGAGCTCGATCTCCTGTTCACCGATCCCTACGCCAACCACAACGCGGTCGTGACGATCTCCGTCGGCCAGGGCGGGATCGAGGCGCAGGACTGGGTCGAGATGCTGATGCGCATGTACCTGAAGTGGGCGGAGCGCCGCGGCTTCGAGACAGAGATGGTCGACGAGTCGCGAGGAGAGGAGGCCGGGTATAAGAGCGTGACCTTCATCGCGCGCGGCCCGCGCGCTTACGGCTTGCTGCGCTCGGAGC
This sequence comes from Chloroflexota bacterium, assembly GCA_005880345.1. Lineage (GTDB taxonomy): Bacteria > Chloroflexota > Dormibacteria > Dormibacterales > Dormibacteraceae > 40CM-4-65-16. Next base: position 471 of record VBGE01000194.1, read on the forward strand.
ACGGTGTCCACCGCCTCGTGAGAATCTCACCGTTCGACCAGAACCATCGCCGGCACACCTCGTTCGCGCTGGTGGAGGTGATGCCTGAGCTGGAGAGCACCGACGAGAGCGCGGTCGTGATCAATCCGCAGGACCTGCGCATCGACACCTACCGGTCGACCGGTGCCGGCGGCCAGCACGTCAACAAGACGGACTCGGCGATACGAATCACGCATCTGCCGACCGGGATCGTGGTCACGTGCCAGAACGAGCGCTCGCAGATGAAAAACCGCGAGATGGCGATGAAGGTCCTCAAGGCTCGACTCTTCCAGCGCCAGCAGCAGGAGGCGGCGGAGCACCTCGACCAGATCCGTGGTCAGGTGATGCCGGCCGAGTTCGGGTCGCAGATCCGAAACTACGTCCTGCAGCCGTACACGCTGGTCAAGGACGTCCGCACCGGGCTGGAGGTCGGCAATGCGCTGGCGGTGCTGGATGGAGAGCTCGACCCCTTCATCGAGAGCTGGCTGCGCTGGCGGCTCGGCCAGCAAGGGATCGCCGCGGAGGGGCGGAGACCGGCAGCCCATTCCGGATAGTCAGGACTAGTACCAGGAAAGCGTTCGCGCGCAAGCCTCGTAACCCTCTCCCGTTAACCAATGTTTGACACTCTGGGAAGGGGTTGGAGCAAATGGGGCGCTGCGTTATACTGCCCGCGACCTGGCCACGCGTGCCGCCTGGCGCGCAACGACACAGCAAGAGACGCACCTTATGCTTTTAACACCGGATTTCGACACTCGGCCGGTAATCAGCTTCCAGCACGTCCACAAGACGTACCCGACTGGAACTGAGGCACTTCGGGACATCAACCTCGAGGTCCCCGAAGGCGATTTCCTGTTCCTGGTCGGTCCCTCGGGTGCCGGAAAGTCGACGCTCGTTCGCCTTTTGATCCGCGAGGAGAAGCCCACCAAGGGCAAGATCTTCGTCGACGGCGTCGAGCTTGGCCGCATGAAGCGCCGCAAGCTTCCGTACTACCGGCGCAAGGTCGGCCTGGTCTTCCAGGACTTCAAGCTGCTGCCCAACCTGACCGTCTACGAGAACGTCGCGTTCGCCCTCCGCGTGCTGGGGGAACCGGACAGCCGCATCCAGAGCCGCGTGGCGGAAGCGCTGGACACAGTCGGGCTCTCAGCCAAGGACCACACATACCCGTCCAACCTGTCCGGGGGAGAGCAGCAGCGAGTCGCCATCGCCCGCGCGCTAGTGCATGCACCGCGCTTCATCATCGCCGACGAACCCACAGGCAACCTCGACCCCGCGACCGCGTGGGAGATCATGCAGCTCTTCTTGCGCATCAACGCGCGCGGCGCGACCGTCGTCATGGCCACGCACAACCGGGAGATCGTCGACCTGCTGCGCAGGCGCGTCGTCGCCATCGATGCGGGGCAGGTCGCGAGGGATGACCGTTCAGGCAGGTATCACGATGATTTTGCGAAATCTCAAGTTCGCGCTTAACAGCGCCTGGCAGAGCTTCTGGCGGAACCTGGCCGTAAGCCTGGCCGCCGTCGTCTCGATCACGCTCATCCTGGTCCTGGCGGGAGTCAACCTCCTGGTCGGCCACGCGCTGTCGCAGGTGCTCGATGGATTCCGGGCGAAGGTCAGCGAGATCTCGATCAACGTCTCGGACGACACACCGCTACAGAACGTGTACGACTTTCAGCAGCAGCTGGTGGCGGATCCACGCGTGAGCAACGTGAAGTTCATCACCAAGGACGAGGCGCTGGCGCGGTTCAAGTCCGACCCGCAGAACAGCGTTCTCGCGCAGCAGATCGAGGGCAACCCACTCGACGCCAAGCTCGAGGTCCGTGTTGCCAACCTGGGCGACGTGGCGGCCATCGACACGCTCGGCCGCCGCTGGTCCGGCGTCGATCCCACCGACCCCACGAACTACCAGGGTGACTTCGTGAACCGGATGCTCCAGCTCTCGTCGTGGCTGAGCCTGGCCGGCGTCGGCTTGCTGCTCATCCTCCTAGTCGTGTCGGTGGTGATCGTGATGAACACGATCCGCACTGCGGTGTATCACCGCCGCAAGGAGATCGAGGTGATGAAGCTCGTGGGCGCTACCGAGTGGTTCGTCCGCGGGCCGTTCGTCATCGAAGGCATCATGACCGGCCTCATCGCCGCGTCCATCGCGCTAGGGCTGCTCGTGGTCGCCTACCCGCCGGCGGTGGACCGCTTCAAGTCGGACATCGGCTTCATCCCGCTCAACTACGACCCGGCGTTCATCTCCAGCCTGGCGAGCGACCTGCTGCTCGCAGGCGCCCTGCTCGGCGCGCTGGGCAGCTATATCGGAGTCCGGAGGTACGTCAGGATCTGATGCTCAAAGTCCGCCTCCTCCTGGCATCTCTGCTCGCCACGGCGCTGTGGTTGCCGCTCTCGCTCCAGACCACATCAGCCATCTACTGCTACCCCGGCGATCCGCCGGCCGTCTACAACGCATGCGTCGCCTACAACGGAGGCATCGGCCAGCAGGTCAACAACCAGAACCAGCTGAACAGCATTCAGAGCCAGATCAATGACGCGGTGGCGCAGATCTACGCCCTCGACTCGCTGATCGCCAGCCTGAAGACCCAGATCGACGCGCAGAAGGCGCTCATTGCGCAGACGCAGAAGGCGATCGACGACCTGAGCGCCAAGATCAGGTTCGGCGAGTCCGCCCTCATCCAGCTGAAAGCTCACGTCAGCGTCCGCGAGCAGCTTCTGAATGAGCGCCTGCGCTACATCGACTCCCATGGTGGCCTGAACTATGTCCAGCTCGTTCTGACTTCGAGCAGCATGAACCAGCTCCTCGACCGAATGGTCGGGGCGCAGCAGGTCGCCGCGTCGGACAAGCGTCTGCTCAACGACCTGGAGCAGATGCACGCCCAGGTGGCGCAAGCCAACAGCGACCTCGACGTCCAGCGCGGCCAGGTCACGGCCCTGCTCCAGCAGCAGAAGGCGACCGAGGCGGACCTGGAGAAGAACCTGGCAACGCAGAACGCGGCCGTGGTGGCCGAGCAGAAGCTCCAGGCGGCGCTGAACGATAAGTACGCCGCGGTTCAAGCAGAAAGAGCGGCGATTGATGCCAACGTGGCCAAGCTCGCCCAGCAATACGACGCCGCCGCCGTGAAAGCCGGCGGCGGTAACGGGGTGTTCGAATGGCCGATCCCGACGTGTGGCTTCGGCTGCATCACCCAGGGCTTCGGTTGCTCCTCGTTCTACCTGGAGGTCTATGACCCCGGCTGCCCGTATCCGCACAAGATCCACACGGGCATCGACATCGCGGCTCCGTATGGGACCGAGATCGTCGCTGCCGACACCGGAGTCGCGTACTTATATCCGGGCAGCGTCGGCTATGGCAACCTGCTCGTGATCATCCACGGCAACGGTTACGCGACCTACTACGGACATTTGTCGCGGTACGCACCGGGCCTTTCCAGCGGAGAGGTGGTGCCGCGTGGCACGACCGTTGCGTTCGAGGGCTCGACCGGGTGGTCGACGGGGCCTCACCTGCACTTCGAGATTCGCTACGGCGGCGTCTACAAGAACCCGTGCATCTGGCTCGGCTGTTGAGGCTCGCGGTTTCGCTAGTCTGCTGACATGAACCAACGCGCCTCCCTGCGGGGTGGCGCCGTCCTCGCGATGATCATCGGATTTGTTCCGAGCTTGCTCTTCCTCGTGGGCGGCTTCGTGGGCGGCGCCTACATCGACCAGCGATTTCCCGAATACGTCCCGTTCATCGGCCACCATTCGACTGGTCGCGTAGACCTCACGCAGGTGGAAGAGGCGGCCAGGTATATCCAGGCCGACTATGTCGATACCAACGTCGATCCGAAGAAGCTGTCGCAGGCCAGCGTGCAGGGGCTGGTGAGCAGCCTCGGCGACCCTTACACGATCTACTTCGACCCCATCCAATACAAGCGGCTGCAGCAGAGCTACCAGGGCAAGTACACCGGCATCGGGATCTACGTGAGCTTCAGCACGACGGGCTATCCGACCATCACCGGGACGGTGCCCGGCTCGCCCGCGGCCGCGTCCGGGCTCAAGGCAGGCGACCAGGTCGTCAAGGTGGGGGACAAGGACGTGAAGGGCCTCACTGCGGAACAGGCGACGGCCCTCATTCAAGGGCCCGAGGGGACCCAGGTGACGCTGACGATCATGCGAGGGAGCCAGACACTGACGTTCACCATCACCAGGGCGCAGATCCAGGTGCCAACCGTGCGGTCGGCGACGGTGGGCGACCGCGTGCTCTACGTCCGGATCTATCAGTTCGGCTCGGCGACCTCGACCGAGTTCGCCACGGCGCTGAAGACCGGACTGCAGGGCGCCAGGGCGGTGATCCTGGATCTACGCGGCGACCCTGGTGGATTCATCTCCGCCGCCGACGACGTCATCACGCAGTTCGTGACCAGCGGCGAGACCTTCGAGACCCATGGGCGGAACGGCGTCGACCGCCACCAGGTCGGCTCCCAGCACGCGGCACCTGCGGTTCCTTTGGCCGTGCTCGTGGACGCCAACAGCGCCTCGGCGGCGGAGATCGTGGCCGGGTCCTTGCAGGTCCACAACCGGGCCAAGCTCGTTGGCACGACCACGTTCGGCAAGGGCTCGGTGCAGGAGGATTTCGAGCTCAGCGACGGGTCCGACATCCATTTGACCGTCGAGCGGTGGTTCTTGCCGAACGGGCAGACAATCGACCACAAGGGCCTGACGCCCGACGTGCCGGTGAAGCTGGCCAGCGCCTCGGACGAGTACGACGTCGCGCAGCCTTCGCTCGGGTACGCCCAGGATGGGCAGCTCAACGCCGCGCTGGCTCTGCTGACGGGTGGGTAGACTGGCAACCGCACTTTTCCGGGCGGTTAGCTCAGCTGGCTAGAGCGCCTCGCTTACACCGAGGAGGTCGTTGGTTCAAGTCCATCACCGCCCACTTCGGCCAGGGCCGGGGCGCTTTTTAACTCTCGCTTTCTGAGTTGATTAAGACTACATTCCACCTGGCATGGACCCGGAGCCGCCCGCGACACCACCGTCTGAAACTCCGCCCCCGGCCGAGAC
>VBGE01000195.1 GCA_005880345.1 Chloroflexota bacterium
GACGTCAACCCGGCATGCTCCGGCGAGGCAACAGGCAGCTTCATCAGCCTGACCGGGCTGGACAACGTCTGCCGGCCGTATCGCTCGGCGTTTCCGCTGCACGTCTCTTACACCGGCACACAGCTTGCGTTCGCGGTCAACTATTTGAACCACAACCAGCGCACCCGCCTGGTCACGCTCATGCTGGACGCTAACGATTTCTTCCGGCTGAACAGTGGCACGCCCGGCAACCCGTGGCCGCCGTCGACCTGCTTCGTGCCTGACCTCGTCACTTATTTCCACACGTGCGCGGTGCAGAACCTGAGGACCATCCTCAGTGCGATCCGCGGCACGGGCTACACCGGGCTGCTCGTGATCGTGACCTATTACGCGCTCAACTATTCCGACCCGCTCAGCGTGTTCGTCACTCATGACCTGCTGAACGCCGCAATGCTCACCGCCGGCGCCGACTTCAACGTGAAGGTCGCCGACGGATATGGTGCGCTGCAGGCTGCAGCCGCGCCTTTCGGCGGAGATTCTTGCAAGGCCGGTCTGCTCATCGTGACCTCGACTTCCCCGCTGACATGCGATGTGCACCCGACGCCGGCCGGTCGCGACCTGCTCGCCGGAGCGGTCGTCAAGGCGGTGGCCGACAGCTGCAAAGCGGGCAGCGCGATCGGCTGCCTGGACCGGAACCGGGCCTAGTTCGCCGGAGACGAGGAGGCCAGCGGCAGGTCCACCTCAAAGGTGGCGCCTCCGCCGCTGGTCTCCTTCACGCTGACCTTGCCGCCGTGGGCGGCCACGACCGCGGTGACGATCGATAGTCCGAGACCCGCACCTCCGCTGTCGCGGCTGCGGCTGGGGTCGGCCCGGTAGAAGGGTTCGAATATGCGATCGACGTCGTGGTCGGGAAGCCCGGGACCATGGTCGGCCACCGAGACTCGCACGACGCTGTCCACCGTGACGACTCCGATCTCGATCGGAGTCCTGGACGGCGTGTGCACCAGCGCATTGCGGACCAGGTTGCCGAGCACCTGACGAAGGCGCGTGTCGTCGCCGCTGACAACGGCGGGCCCGTTCAGGCTGAGCGTTATCTCGCGATTCGGTGCGACAGCCTTCGCGTCGCTCACCGCATCGCGCGCTATCGCCTGCAGGTCGACAGGTTTCATCTCGAGCGGCCGGCCCTGGTCGAGGCGCGCGATGAGGAGCATGTCGTCGACGAGGGTTGACATGCGCACCGACTCCTCCTCGATGCGGCGGCGTGCCAGGTCGGAGTCCGTGGGCGATTCGGCCGCGCCTCGGCGCAGCATCTCCGAGTAGCCGCGGATCGAGGTGAGTGGGGTTCGCAGCTCGTGCGAGGCGTCGGCGATGAAACGGCGGAGGCGCTGCTCCGATGCCTTGCTCTGCGCGAAGGCCTCCTCGATCTGGCTGAGCATCGCGTTCAGCGCGAGGCCAAGGCGGCCGATCTCGGTCTTAGGTGTGGCCGGCTCGACACGCCGGCTCAGGTCCCCGGCCGCGATGTCGCCGGCCACCGCTCCGATTCTCTGGAGCGGGCGCAGGCCCAGCTGGATGATCAGCCGGGCGAGGAGCACAGTCGCTCCCACGACGGCGATGCTGATGAACAATTCGAGCCGCAAGAGTTGGGCGACAGTCGTCGCAACGTCATCCACGGGGATGGCGAACACAACTGTCTGGCCGCCAAAGCGGCCCTCTGACCAATCCGTCAGCCGGTACTGGTGGATCTCGCCCGTACCTGCCACGGTAATCGGGCTGACGGGCCGGTCCGTACCGCCGGTGTGCAGTGTCTTGGGCAGGACGGGAGCCGCGTTCGACGTTTCGCTAAACCCAACACGACAGGCGATCTGCAGCGAACCGTCGGGGGCCAGCAGCTCGGCGACGGTGTAGGTCGGAAATCCGCCGGAGCTGCCTGGAGGTACGCGGCAGTCGTTCTGCAGCCACGATGCAGCGGCGGAAACGGTGTTCGACGACGTGAGCTCGCCGTCGATGCGGGTCATCAGCGAATTCTGAAAGAGCAGGTACGTCGCGGCGCTCGAGACAAGAAGACCGAGCACCACAAGTGAAATCACACCGATCAGCAGCCGCCCGCGCAGCGACAACGTCATTTTCGAGGTGTTCGGAGAACGTACCCCACGCCGCGGACGGTCTGGATCAAGGCCGGATCGTAACGGTCGACCTTGCGTCGCAGATAGCTGATGTACGTCTCGAGCACGCTCGCATCGCCGCCAAAGTCGTAGTGCCACACGTGGTCCAGGATCTGGCTGCGGGTCAACACGCGCCCGGCATTGATGAGAAGGTAGCGGAGCAGGCGGTATTCCGTGTTGGTCAGCTCGACGACGTGGCCATGCCTTCGCACCTCGTGCGCCTCGTCGTCCAGCTCCAGGTCCGCGAGCGAAAGCTTGCCGTTCTCGGAATTGTTGCCATGGCGCCGAAGCACCACCCTGACTCGGGCCATCAGCTCCTCGATGCTGAACGGCTTGGTCACGTAGTCGTCGCCGCCGATGGTGAGGCCGTGGACCTTGTCCTCTGTGGCGTCCTTGGCGGTGAGGAAGATGATCGGGATCTTGTTGCCTGACGAGTTGAGGCGCTTGAGCACCTCCATGCCGTCGATGTCCGGCAGCATCACGTCGAGGATGACCAGGGAAGGAGCGAATTGCGAGACGGCGGTCAGGGCGCCGCGCCCGGTGGCGGCGGTCTTCACGTTGAAGCCTTCGTAGCGGAGCGCCATGGCCACGAGCTCGGTGATGTTCGGCTCGTCGTCGACCACCAGGACCCTGGCGCCATCGGTGTTCACGTTGTTCATGCTGATCGAGTTTCCTGGGAAATTGCTCAGAGAATGGTGGGGTTCAGCTTCGATTCGGCCCAGTCCGGCCACCCGGCGATGCGATGAACCCGCCCTCCGACTTCCACAAGTCGAGCCGGCATGCGCTGGGTCCTGAGCCACCCGATCGCCCACTCGCCCATCACGATGGCGGCCGTCGAGGCGATGTTCGCGTCCACGCACGTGCCCGCGGCGACCGTGGCGGTGCGCCACATGCTCCGGACGGGCATCCCGGTCGCAGGGTCGATGATGTGATGGAGCACGACGCCGGCGCGGACCCACCGCCGCACGGTGGTGCCGGACGTCGCGACACCGCCGCTCGCGATGCTGATGGTTTCCTCGCTGTCTGATATGGCGGCGGCGCTGTCGTCGCTCGCCTGAATCGCCCAGCCATCAGCCGGAGCCTCACCCGCGACGGCGATGTCGCCGCCGAGGCTGACCAGCACGCCACCGTCAGACACGATGTTCGCCGCAGCTTCGGCAGCGAGATCGGCGGCGAGGGCTTTGCCGGTCGCGCCGAGGTCGAGCTCGACCCCGCGAGGGATGACGACGGTGCGAGTCGCCTCGCTGAAGCGAATCGCCCGCCAACCAGGGACCCGGTGCGCGACGAGATCCATCGCCACGCCGTTGCGGGCGATGGATCCGAAATCGGAGTCGTAGCCGGACAGTCGCACCGCGGACCCCACCGTCGGGTCGACGGCGCCGTTCGTCAGCTCGGCTCCGCGCAGCGCGGCTGAGATGGCGCGTGCCAACAGAGGGCTGACCTTGATGACCTGGTCCGGCCTTGCGTTGAGCAGGCTGAGCTCGCTGTCGGGTCGAAAGCGGCTGGCGGCCACGTCGATGGCGGCGAGCACGTCGTCGACGGCGGCCTTTGCCGCCGCAAGCGACGCCGGCCGGGTGACGATGACGCGAACGGCGCTGCCGAGGGCGCGGTCGTCCGCGATCCCGAGCACGCTGGTGGTCATCTGGGCTTCGTCTCCGTGCGGCGGAGCGCGATGGCCAGGACCGGGCAGTCTTCGACTGCGCGTTCGGCGAGGGGAATGAGGTGCTCAGGAACCGGGCCCGGCGCGAGGATCGGGTAGCCCCAATCGTCGAGCCGAATCAGCTCGGGCAGCAGCTCCGCGCATAGGCCGCGGCCGTCGCATTTGATGCGATCGATGACGAGCGAGCGCTGCTTGCTCATGCCGTCTGCCTCGCCAGATGCGGGACGTGACCGGCAAACTCCTTGGCGAAGACGGTGAGGGCGGACGAAAGGAACATGACAGCTCCGTCCGGGTGACGGCAAGCGCCGCGGCCGCGGACCTCGGAGGCCCACCTCTGCAGGCGCTGGACCTCGTTCCGGTCAGATCCGCCCTCGACGGTGCGGGTGCATGCATCGGCAAGCGCGCGCAGGCCGAAGAAGCATGGGCCGCACTGCGCCGAGCTTTCCGACGCGAGGTAGCGCATGATCGCGGCCACCTCGCACACGGGGCAGCGGGCCATCGGCAGGATGCCGACCACGCCGCACCCGAGGCGCGAGCGGTGGTCGAGGGGCATCGGCCACGCTTCCTCGGGCTCGATCCAGGAACCGAAATAGCCGCCCAGCAGCACCGCCCTTGGCCAGGCGCTCGTACCGCCGGCCGCAGCGACCGCGTCGCCGAGCGTCGTCCCGAACGGGACCTCAACCACGCCGGGTCGGGCCGCCGCACCCGCGAGCGTGATGAGCGTGGTGTTGGCGCTCGCCCCTCTCGCCACGAGTGCGACGTGGGCCAGGGTCTCGACGTTCTGGACCAGCGTCGGCGCGCCACCCACCCCTCGCTCGAATGGATAGGGCGGGACATTGGTCGGGGTGGCGACGCCCTCGTTGATGAAATGGATCGCGGCGGCCTCCGCGCCGGCGACGTACCGCGCCGGTGCGGCTGCAAACCCGACGCGTGATCGCTCGGGCTCGGTGCGCTGGCGCAGGGCGCGGAACATCGCGTTGCGAGCCACGTCGTGGCGCTCGCCGATGTAAAGGACGATCCGGTTGGCGCGGAGGGCGCGAGCGGCGAGGAACGCCCCATCGAGGATGAGATGGGGGCGCGCAGTCATCAGCGCGCGGTCCTTCTTGCTCTGCGGCTCGCCTTCGGCGCCGTTCACCACGATGACCGCATTGCCATGCGAGCGTTCCGCGACTGCCCGCCACTTGGTCGCGGCGGGGAAGCTTGCTCCGCCGCGCCCGACGATGTGCGCGCGCTCGATGGCATCGATCAGCTCCCGTCCAACCCGAGGCAGCGGAGCCGGCGAGTCGAGCGTCTCGAGGAGCGGGGTCATTGCGGCTCTCTCCGGTCGACGGCGGCCTTGAACGTGGTGCGGGCCGCGGCGAGCGGATCACCCGCAGGCGAGGTGAGCCTCCAGTAGACCGCGATGCCCACCGCGGCAACGCACGCACCTGTGATGGCCAGCATCCAGGCCGACCAGCTATCGGTGCCGGTGCCCAGCCCATGGATGACGCCGACCGGCCAGGCCGCGTAGGTCAGCCAGTGGATGACGCGCCAGGCGCGGTGGCCCAGCCAGCCACGCAGCAAGCTGGTCACGACGATGGCGAGCAGCAGGTCGAGCGAGATCACGCCCAGGCCGAGCCAGAACGTCCGGTAGTAAGAGGCAAAGGGGACGAGCGCCGCGGTCCAGCCGAGGTTGGTGAACGGATCGACGACCGCGGTCACGATGTGCAGGGCGAGGAAGACGAGCGTCATCAGCGCGAGGTTGCGGTGAAGGCCGGTGGTGAGGAACCGGGGCCAGGTTGGGCTCTGGACCCTCAGGGCGGACAGAACCCCGAGCGCGACCACGCAGGTGAGGAGGATCAGCGAGACGGCGCCCGCACCGCGCGTCGTGTACCAGAGCACCGAGTTGGACATCGGTCAGCGAGACGAGCCGGACACGGCCACGCCTGACCCGCTCGACGAAGAGCTGACGCCGCTGGACGGCTGGAGGCTGCTGGAGGAGGTGGCCGCGCTGACGCCGGCGATGAGGCCGACGCCGGCGAGGGCCGCGGCCGCGGCACCGAAGGTCAGGCGGTTGAGCATCCGCATCGCGGAGTCTCTCGCCCGGATTCTATGGTCGATGTGTTGTGGTGCCATGCCTGAAATCGTGGGGCCGGGCACTGAACCCTATCTAGGAATTAGCTGAGACTTGGCTGAGCGCACTGCAGCCATTTGAACGCTCCTGAGTAGACTCTCGTTTCGCAGGCGTCGGTTCCCGCCCCCGTAGCTCAGGGGATAGAGCAGGACGGTCCTAACGTCAAGGTCGGGGGTTCGATTCCCTCCGGGGGCACTTCCTTACCTGTGCAAGTTCGGCTGACAGGTCCAAAAGGCCTTCGGCTGATGGGTCACACGCCTTCGCTTGATGCGTCACAGGTACCTCGGCTGATTTGTCACGCTCCCGCGCATGAGTCCTTACTACCATGCGCGTGTGCCGCGCCTGACCAACTTCCTCGAGGTAGGTCCGACGGACGAGCCGCCCTGGTTGCCGGATGAGCAAGTTTTTCCAACTCGCGACGGCGCCCGGGAGCTTCGCCTGGCGAAAGCCGGCGAGCTCAGGATGGGGCTCACCTACTGGAGTGAGATGCGACTCGTCGAACACGGCCGTGACATCACCGACCGCCACCCAGTCCTGCTGAGTGCGGTCGGACACGGACCCGTGCCTCTTGGGTGCCTCGAGCCATGGAGCACCTCCGGCGAAAACCTTGCGGTGACGTCTCTGCGCTCCGACGTATCTGGACTCCAGGAGGGCTTTCTCCTGTACGACCTGACGCTCAAGCACGTGATGGCCGCCAGGCAGGGCCGATGGGGGCTGCGGACCTGCGCGTGGTCCCCAACCGAGCTGCTCGTCCTCGCCGTGTCCAACGACGGGGCGGAGGTGGTTGGCGCCGAAGGCAAGCATGGTTGGAGGATCGGCTTTGCGGCGGGGCTGCCCACCGTGGAGGTCGCCGGCTGGACCGAGTCGGGCCGATTCTGCTTTTGGAACGCGGCGCGGCTGGAGACGGGCACGTCCTCAATTCGCTTCGTCGAACATATGGATGGCGGACTTGTCGCCGAAGAGGACGTCGATCCCATGCTCTTGCTGCCCTACGACGCAGCGAAGTACGCGAGCTTGAGTCGCGATGAATGGGTCCTTGTCATGGGCCGCGGAACGCGCGGCATCGGTCGCCTGCTCGACGGATGGAGCCTCGGCCGGTTCGATCCGACATCGCAGCGGCTGGAGCTCGGCATCTACCGGCCGACCTCAGACCCTTACCCCCTGCCGCCGCTGGGAGCAGAGCCTGGCGGACGAATCGGTCAGATGGGCTGTTCGGTCGGCCTCCGATGGGTGTCGATGGAAGTCGGGGAGTGACTCAGATGTCTTTGGCGAAGCAGACGCTGGTGGGTGATG
>VBGE01000196.1 GCA_005880345.1 Chloroflexota bacterium
CTCGTCGAGCAGCGTGCGGCCATCCAGCCACAGCAGGTCGAAGATGACGAGAACGACCGGCACGTCGCGCCGCAGATCGCTGTCGACCTGCTTGCGGCCGAGCCGGCGCTGCAGCTCGAAGAATCGGAGCACCCGTCCGTCGCGATGCGCGAGCACCTCGCCGTCGAAAAGAACGTCATGGCCGATCCCTGGAGCCGCCTCGATCAGCTCCGGAAAGGCCGCCGTCGTCTCCTTCAGGTCACGCGAGAACAGCTCGATGCGTGAGCCCTGCCGGTGCAGCTGGCACCGCACGCCGTCGTATTTCTCCTCCGTCCATACAGTGCCGGCCCCCATGCGAGTGAAAGCCTCGTCCGGGGTCTCGACCGGGCTTGCGAGCATGAACCTGACGGGCTGAAACGGGGTGATGCTGCTGACCTCGATCTCGCCGCGCTTCAAGCGCACCGCGGTCTCGCCAATGTCCCCGGTGATCAGGTGGACACGCTTGACCTGCGTGATGGCGACACCGAAAGCCTCGGCGATCGCCGCTTCGACCAACCCCTCGCTCAGGCCGATGCGCATCTCGCCCGCGATGATCTTGACGAAAAACCGCGCCTCCTCGGGATCGAGGCGTTGAAGAAGTGCTTCGAGAGGTTTTGCCTTCGCGTTACCGCGCGCGGTGCGGATCGCCTCCAACGTTTCTTCGACGTCCTGCATGCTGACCGGCTGCGGGGCCGTGCGTGCGTCCAGGGCCTCGCCGGCCCAGTCGCCCAGGTCCGAGTGCTTGCGAAACAGCGTGCCGAGCTCCTCCTCGTCGCGGCCGGAGATCGAGGAGATGACCTTGCTCAACGTCGACCAGCCCAGCCCCAACGTACGGCGCTGCGACGGCGAAAACGCCCGGCCGCTCATGTAGACGGCGGCGCGCCTCAGGTCATCCTCGTCGAGGGTGCGGAAATAGGCGCCGAGGATCCGCGTCTTCTCGAGCGTCGCCGGCGTCGCTCCCACGGCTGCACCTGTACCCGCGAATTCACGCAAGGTGACCTATCGTAAGTCGCGATGCGGAGGTGCCCTTACCTGGAGGAACTCGTCAAGGAGACGCGTGGTCCGCTGCGTGTCTACAGGTTCGATTGCCACGTCGACCACCGCTCCAAGCGCAAGTACGCGCTCAGCGACAGCCCGCCCATCTGCGTACGCAATTTCGAAGATTGCCCGTTATATCAGGCTGAAAAGCGGCGCGAGGACCACACAATTACCCGCTACACCGACTGAACAATGGAGGCCGCCACCTCACACCATGAATTGCGCTGTCTGTTCCGCCCCTGCGCTTCCCATCGACGACGCATGTGTTTTCTGCCACGCGCCGCTGGTCGACCATGACGAGCCGGTCGAGCTGCTGGACTACCTGGCCGAGCGGATTCCGGTCGCCCAGGCCAAGCGCGGCCACCTGAACCGGGGGCCGATCACGGAGCTGTCGATCGACCTCAACGGACGCAGCTTCCGCGCCCGCTTCAAGAACGACCTGCTGGAGCTGGCGCCGCCGGTCCAGCTGGCCGCCTGGGTCGACCTTCTCCTGACCAGGCTGAGCGATGCCGCAACGAGCGACCACAACCTGCGCCGGGCAGTCCTCCGCTCCGGCTGGGCGCTCCGCTAGAGCGTCGCCTCCTTCGATATTCGGTTAGTCCGGACTAACCGGGGATCCGGATGCCGCAAAGATCGGATAGTCCGGACTATCCGGACATCAGAGCGCCAGCGCGAGCTGCTCGTTCTTTTCGAGGGCCCACGCGCGGACGCCACGCTTGCGCAACGAGCGTGCGAAGTCTTCGGTGTAGCCATGCACCGTGTAGACCTGGTCCGCGCCCGAGCGCTCCACGACATCCATGAGCTCGTCGAAGTCGCAGTGGTCGGAGAGGTCGAACGTCGCATCGGCGCCAAACAGCCGCGCGAACTCCGCATCCTTGGCCCAACCCGAAATCAGCGCGGTGCGGTAGCGTCCGAGACAACGCCGGATCTCGTCCTTTCCGACCGGCGGTGCGATGACGACACGTCCGGGGACAGGGTCCCCGTTCAGCTCGACCCACGGCGGCAGCGGGCGGCCCGCCGCGGCATAATCGCGCGCGCATGGAGCGCAGCGCTTCTCCAGGGCAAACTCGAAACCGTACGGCGCCAGCGCGAGCATCACCTCTTCGGTCTTGCCGAGCGCGTGGCACAACAGGACCGGCGTGACGTTGCCATCCAGGGCGCGCCGGCACCACAACGCGATCGCCTCAACCGTGGAATCGGGGTCGCCGAAGCGAAAGTGCGGGCGGCCGTATGTGCTCTCCAGGATCAGCACGTTTGCCTTCGGCACGAACGTTTCGGGCACCGCCCTGGCCTGCCGCAGCTTGATGTCGCCCGTGTAGAGAAGCGATGAGCCGTCGTCGTGCTCGAAATGCAGCTGCGCCGAGCCAAGCATGTGGCCGGCCGAGTGGAGCGTGACCTTGCCCTCGCCGCGGCGCATCGGCTCGCCGTAACCGAGCATGCGCCACCCGCGAGGGCGGCGACCATCAGGTATCAGAGCCAGCGTTTGCGGTGTCAGCAGCGCCTCTTTGTGCCGCCGCGCGTGATCGGTGTGGGCGTGCGAGATGAAGGCGAAGCTGCGCACCACGAGCGGATCCAGCCACAGGCGATGACCTGGCAGCGAGACGCCGTGGTCCCAAACGACCTCGCGCGTCACAGCCGCACGACGTCTCCGCCGTCAAAGAGGTCGTGCGGCACGTCGACGCCGACTGCCGCATAGGCTTCGAAGGGAACTCCGATGTCGACCACGACCACCTTGCCGCCGAACTGGTCAAGCCCAGGTTTGGGGAGGCCGAGGGCGATCGTCATGTTGGGCTGCACAATGGGAGCGTAGGCGACCCCGGAATCGGCGTCGAGTCCCGACGGGACGTCAACCGCAATGACCCGCTTGCCTGATGCGTTGATCGCCTCGATCCACTCCGCAAACCTGCCTTCCGGAGCCCGCGACAGCCCCGTGCCGAAGATGGCGTCCACGATGACCTCGGCGCGCTCGAATGTCAGATCCGCCGACAGGTCGACGCCCAGATTGCGCAGCGCATCTCGCTCTTGGGCGGCGGGGCCCCCCAACCGATCTGCGTCGATGCAGCAGACGCCCGCGAGACGTCCCCACCTGTGCAGGTGGCGTGCCGCCGCCAGCCCATCGCCCGCGTTGTTGCCCACACCGCATACCACTGTCGCGCGCTGATCGACGAATCTCGCGACCTGCCAGCCGGCCGCCTCCATCAGCCAGTCGACGCCGATTCCGAAGCGCTCGCTGGCGAGCGCGTCGACCTCCCTGACCTGGCGGCTACTGATTGGGGGAAGGGCGCTGGACGACAAATGAGCAGTAAGGATCGCGGCGGTGAATGGAGTCCGACTGCGAGATGGCCGCACCGGTGAGGCGCGAGATGAGCTGAGGCGTGATGGTGCAGACCTGGGGGAACTTGAGCGCGGTGTTGCGGAAGGGGCAGTTGTGAATGGTCACGTTGATCCCGCCAGCGTCTTCCGTCTGCTCCACCAGCGTGCCCGCGCGCCCGATCCAGGCCACCACCCGGCGCAGCTTTTCGTCGAAGCCGAGGCCTTCCAGGTCCTTCTCGATGGCCGTCGCATGCCTGGCGGCGACGCGCGCGAACACTTCGTCCAGGGCCTCCGGGCCGCCCATCTCCTGGACCTCTTGCAGGACCATGGTCGCCAGCTGGCCGTAGCGTTTGGGGAACACGGCGTCCGCCCGCTCGGTGAGGGCGAAAAGCAGGGAGGGCCGGCCGCGGCCGCTTCGTTCGGGCTGGCTCACGACCAGGCCGTCGCGTTCCAGGTTGGTGAGGTGCTGCCGGACGGCATTGGTCGTCAGGCCGAGGTCCTGGGCCATGGTTTCCGCGCTGGAACGGCCCTTGCGCCGCAGCAGCTCGAGGACTTCCATGCGGGTCGAACGGCCGGCAATCATGAGGGGCACATCCGGTCGCTTTGTCCGGATGCTAGCACAGGCCAAAACCCCTAAATCGATTTATTACAGGTCGTTCTTGACAAAATGCAGAGCCGCCCTAAACTGGTATGGCGGAGGAGATAGCGAGAATGCCGATGATCAAGCAAGCCAGCCGCGCGATCGAGCACATGACGGCTCGAGAGCGGCGCGTCCAGCGGGCCAAGTACGCCCGGCGGAACAAGATGCACCACATCGACAAGCTCCTGAACGAGCTCGAGATGCTGAACCTCGCCGACCAGCGGCAGATGCCGCCCGTGCTGTCGGTGGCGATCAACAAGGTGATCGAAGAGTCGCCCGAGGTGACTGTGCTCGCGCAGGCCAAGCCGGCCTCGGTCATGGAGGCGATGGATGCTCTCTACGAGATCCAGGACAGCCTCATGTACAACCAGATCGAGGACGAGTAAGCCGGCCCCACGCACTTGAACTTGAGCCGGGTTCTTCGGAGCCCGGCTCTTTTTTTCGTCCCGAGCTCACGCGCGAGCTGGAATCCAGACCTGTTAGCTGTCCGCTTCCGCCTGGCGAATGCGCTGGCTGAGCGTCTGCAGCAGCCGGTACGCGACCTCCGGATGCTCCTTCAGGAACGGCTTGAAGTTCCATTCGGGGATGGTGGCCAACGTCACATCGCTGTCGGCCGTGATGGTCGCACTGCGGCCCTCGTGGTCCAGCAGCGCCATCTCGCCGAATGAATCGCCGGGGCCAAGCTCTCGGGTCCGGCCGCTGACCGTCTTCACGCTCACCTTCCCATCCGTGATGACCATGAAGCCGACCCCGCCGTCGCCGCGGACGACGATCTCGTGGCCCTTGGGGTGCTTGACGATCTTCATCTGTTTTTCGATCGACCGCATCTCCGCGTCGGGGAGGCTTTCGAAAAGCTTCGCCTGCTTGAGCTCAACCACGACCAGATACTATGCCTTCTTCTTCTGGTCCAGGAACTCCTGGTAGAGCCTGTACGCCTCCTGCTTGCGGCTGTCCACGATCTTCGTGTAACCCTGCAGCGTGTTGAGATTGGCATGGCCGAGCACCTCCTGGACCAGGCGCACATCGCCCCCGGTGACTTCGAGCAGAGTCGTCGCGGCGGTGTGCCGCGCGACATGCGGGGACTTGAACGACCACGCTCCCACCCGCCGTCGGACCTGCTTGACGATGTAGCGCGCGCCGGCCGATGTGAGACGGCGCTCGCGATCGTCGCCTGCTGACCTGTCGAAGTTGATGAACAGCGCCAGGCATGCATCTTCGCGCGCCGTGAGAAAGTCCTCCATCGCCTCGCGCGCGTCGCCGGTCAGATAGACGCTGCGCTGCTTGCTGCCCTTGCCTGTGACGACCAGCCGGTTGCCCGAGCGCGGAAAGTCGGTGCGATCGAGTCCGAGCGCCTCGGAGATACGGCAGCCTGTGCTGACCAGAAACTGGACGAGGGCGCGGTCGCGCTTTTCCATCAGCGTTTCGCGGGGCAGGGCCGCGAGCATGCGGAGCAGCTCGTCGGGATCGATCGGTTTCGGTAGCCTCTGCTCGAGCTTGGGCAGCGTGATGCCGTTCGAGAGGTCGCGGTCGATCAAGCCTTCACGCGCGATCCATCGGAGCCACGAGCGGATCGCGACCAATGCGCGGGCTCGCGAGGCCGGACTCTTCAGCCGGCCAGCCAGGTGCCGCTGGTACGCGCGCAGGTCCTCGTGGCGGAGGTTGGCAACGTCAAGGGCATGCCCGTTGGCGGCCAGAAATCCGAGCAGGCGGCGGATCTCCGATTCGTACGC
>VBGE01000197.1 GCA_005880345.1 Chloroflexota bacterium
CCTCACCTTCCACACCGCAGCGGCCAGCCATTTCGCGTTGCGCTCATCGCCGGCGTGGCGCTTGTGATCGCCCTGGCGGCACTTCACCTGTTCGCCCTGGCCACCGTCGCCGCGGTGCTGGTGCTGCCGCTGCTGTACCTGATCTATCTCTACGAGGTGGAGATCTATGAGACCGAGCCATGGCTGGTGATCGGGGCGACGATGGTCGTGGGGGCGGTGCTCGGCGCGCTGTTCGCGAACGTCGCCGGCGGAGCGCTCTCCGGGCTATTGCTGACAGGCGACCGGGACACCGGGTTCGTCTTGGCCGCGATCGCCATTCCGGTAATCGCGCAGGTCCTCATGCTGGCCGGACCTCTCTTCTTGTACACGTTCCGCAGCCGCTTTCGCGAGCCACTCGACGGTCTGGCCTTTGGCGCCGCCTCGGCCCTGGGCTTCAGCCTGGGCAGCTCGCTGGTCGGGTTCTGGCCCCTGCTCGCCGGGCCCCTGGTCGCCAGCGGCTCCTCGGTCGATTGGGCCCTGCGCCTGACGCGGGCCGGCTTGCTGGTCGCTCTGGTCAACGCCTCGACCACCGCGCTGGTGACGGCCGCCATCTGGCTGCATCGCTACGACCGGCGGCGCGCCGGCAGGCCGGTCCAGTCCAGCATCCTGGTCGTGGCGATGGTGGCCTTCGGTGTCCAGATCGCAATTGCGGTCGTCGCCTTTCTGGCACAGGACCTGGCGGTCGACCTCGCCACTCTCGGCGTCGCCACGATCGCCCTTCTCCTCTATGTTCGCCGCGTGATCCACGACTCCCTGATGGTCGAGGGCGCGGAGCACGAGATCGGCCCCGACGCGCCCTGCCCGGAGTGTCACCACGTCGTGCCGACCATGGCTTTCTGCCCGTCGTGCGGCGCGGCGCGGACCGCGTCGTCCAAGCGCGCGCGATTGACTATCCCGGGAGCCGTGTGATGGCGAGCCCAGCCCGCGCGATGTACTGCGGCCGATGCGGCGCACCACTCCCGCCGGGGGCGACGTTCTGCGGCCGCTGCGGGACGCCGGTGGCGCTGCAAGCGGCGGCCGCGCCCCCGCTGTATCGGTACCCACAGGCGCCGCCCACCTATCGCACACCGCGCCCGTCCCGCCTCGGGCCGGTGATGATCGCCGTGGGGCTTGTGGTCGTTCTCATCGTGGTCGCCACCATCGTGGGCGTGCTCGCGGCGTCGCGCTTTGGCGCAGGCAGTCACTCGACGTGCACCAGCAACTGCTCACCCAAGCTGATCACCCCTCTGCCCGAGGAGGCCACCTACCGCAGCTCGGCTTACCACTACGTCGTCAACTACACGTCCGCGTGGAAGGTGCGCACGCAAGACGCGAATGGCATCACGCTGGGCACGCGGGTCGGGTTCGTACAGATTGCGGGCACGAGCGGCGGGCAGGCCGACCAGGCGCTGCAGTCGACCGTATCCGGGCTGCCGTCGGCCAACTATCAGGACGTGACTCTCGTCGCAACCCTCAAGGGCGCGCACCTGGCCGACCAGGACGGTGTGGGCGCCGTGTACTCCGCCAACTTCCTTGGTTCTTCGCAGACCGCGACGAAGGTCCGGTTCGCGGTGATCGCGGCCACGCGTGGTGGCTTCACGGTCGTGGTCTTGGCCGTCAACCCTGCCGATCCAAAGAACTCACCCAACGGCTTGCCGGAGGGCCAGCAGATCGACTACCTGTGCACGGAGTTCGGCTGGAGTTAGAGCCTTAGACCCGCTCGAGCGCGAGGCGCGCGCCGAATCCCAACAGCACGACACCGGTGACGCGCTGCATCCACTGGCGCACGCGAGGCGTGGTGATCACATCGCGCAGGCGCGTGACGAAGATTCCATAGACGTTCATCCAGATCCAGCCGATGACCGCGAATGTCACGCCGAGCTCCAGCAGCCTGGCCAGCACAGGCTGACCCGGCAGCACGAACTGCGGCAAGAACGTGACGAAGAAGACGCCGAGCTTGGGGTTGCTGATCGCGGAGAGGAAGCCCTGCCGGAAGACCGAACCGGCCCTGGCGGCGGCAGGCATTCCGGCCAGCAGGTCGGCCGGTCTCTGGCGCGAGTCGAGCAGCGCGCGGATGCCGAGGTACGCGAGGTAGCAGGCGCCGACGAGCTTGAGGGCGAAGAGCACCCCACCCGAAGTGCGCAGCAGCGCGGAAAGACCGATCGCCGTAGCGGTGACCCACACCACAAGGGCGAGGCCGATGCCGCTCGTCGTCAACACAACACCGCGGCGGCCGTGGGCGAGAGCGTTCTTGGTCACAACGGCCATGTCCGGTCCGGGCGTGACGGCGAGCAGCAGAGACACACCGGCGAAGGCGATGAGCTGGGCGTCGATCATGCCAGGTCCGGGAGATCGAACGAGATCTCGTAGACCCCGCCGTTCAGCTTGGCCTGGTGGATCCAGCCCATCCTGCGCAGGAGGCCGAGCATCTCGCGGTTCTCCGGCAGCACGATCAACGAGAAGGACATGATGCCATGCGCACGGCCGACTCGCGCGAGCTCGGCGAGCAGCTGGCCACCCAGCCCGCGCCGCTGAAACTCGTCGATCACGGCGACCGCGACCTCGGCCGCCTCGGTGCCGGGCGCTCGGTCGTAGCGGGCAACGCCGACAATGCGCTCCTTGCCATTAGGCCGGTGCGTGGTCGCCACCAGGGCAAATCGGTCGTTGTAATCCACCACCGCGAGACGGTGGGCGAGCGCGTCGGACATTCTCTTGATGGGCGAGAAGAACCGGAAGTACACGGTGCGCTCGGACATCGCGGCGACGGCCTCGTGCAGAAGGGGCTCATCCTCCGGCACGATCGGGCGCAGCCGCACCTTCGTGCGGTCACGAAGCTCGACGGTCATGGGCTCAAACCCGACTGAAGTCAACATCGCAAAAGGTAACCTGCGCGGGTGATCCGGCCTTCCCGGCGGCGGGCTCGCAACCTGGCCGTGGCCGCGGGCGCGACCGCCGCGGCGCTGTTCGCCCTGTTCGACCTGTACCAGTGGGCGCTCGCGTACGCCGGCGACAGGTTCCACAACGACTTCACCTTTTACTACGCCGCCGCGCGCATCGGGCTTGGCCACGGCTGGTCGTCGATCTACGACCTGCAGCTCCAGCAAGCGCAGCTCGACGCTCTCGGCTCGCGGATCACGGTCGCCGAGCTGGCGCGCTACATCAGCCCGCCTCCGGTGGCCTGGCTGGCAGCGCCCTTCACCGCCTTGCCCTACTCGACCGCGTACTTCGCCTGGAGCGGACTCTTGATCGTCGCGCTCGTCGCCACGTGCCAGCTGGCCGCACCCGGCCGGAGCCTGTCGAAGATCATCTTGCTCGCGGCGGCGGTGGGTTGGGTGCCGGTGATCTACGGCTTGCAGCTCGGCCAACCCGGCTTGCTCGTCGCGCTCGGCGTCGCGGCCTCGTATGCCCTGTTGAGAACCGGGCGACCCACCTGGGCCGGAGTCGCGCTGGGCGCGATCGTTCTCAAGCCGCAGCTCGCGTTCCTCGTGCCCCTCGCTCTGCTCGCCGGCGGCCACCGCCGCGCGTTCATCGGCAGTGTGGTCGCGGTCGGTCTGATCGCTGCGGCCTCAGCGGCCACGCTGGGCGGTGACGGGATCGCGACCTACCAGGCACGGCTCAGCTTCGCCGCGTCGGTGCCGGTGAACCGCGAGCTCACGCTGGCCTCCTTCCTTGGCGACCTCAATCTGACTCGAGTCGCGCAGGTCGCAATCGGCGCCTGGAGCCTCTTGCTCGCATTCCGCCTGCGACGGCGCGGTCCTGAGTGGCCTTACGTCTGCGCCCTTGCCTGCGGCATGCTCGCCACGCCTTACGTGCACCTCGACGACCTGGCGATGCTCGGGCTCGCGGCATGGCTGTGCCTGCGGGCCAGGACGCCGAGCTGGACCTGGGTTTACGTCCTCGCCGGCGTGCTGGCGGTGGAAGGCGAGCCGATCTGGGGTCCCGCGCCTGTCATCGCGGCAGAGGTCGGCGGGCTGGTCCTCCTCTCAGTCGCGGCGTTCAAACATGACGACCGCGATCGCGAGCATGACGAGCCCGAACGCGAAAGTGATGCCGGCCTCCGCCGGCACGGCGAGCACGCGGCCGAAGAGCGAGAGGGCGTACCCGTTCGCGGGGCCTGAGCCGGCGAGTACGACCCGTCGTATCGGGTCGATGCCATACGAAGCCGGGTCCAGGCGCGTGAGCAAGGTCATCCAGGCCGGCAGGTTGGTGAGCGGAAACAGAGCGCCCGACAGAAAGAACATCGGCATCATCAGGAAGTTCATCACGACCTGAAAGCTCTGCAGGCTTCGCAGCGTCGATGCGACCATGACGCCGAACGACGCCAGGCCAAAGGCGAGCACGGCCGCCAGCGGCACGACCTCGACGACCGTCAAGAGGTTCAGCCTGACGCCGACGAAAGGCGCGAGCACGAGCAGGATGAGGCCCTGGATCATCGCCTGCGTCGTCCCGCCCAGGCTCTTGCCGATGGCCACCGCCCAACGATCGATGGGCGCCACGAGCACCTCTTTCAAGAACCCGAACTCGCGGTCCCACACGATGGACATGGCGCCGAAGATCGCCGTGAAGAGTATCGCCATGCCGATGATCCCTGGATACATGAACTGGATGTACGAAATCCCGGTGCCGCGACCGAAACCTCCTCCCAGCGCCGAGCTGAGCCCAGAGCCGAAAACCAGCAGGAACAGCAGCGGCTGGGCGAGAGAGGCCACCAGCCGCCACCGGTCTCGCCAGTAGCGAAGGATGTCGCGGTACCAGATGATGTAGATCGCGCGAAGGCTCGCCACCCGCGTGTCGGCGGGCGCGATGTGACCGTCGCGTTGGGCGAGCTGGGCAGCAGGACTGGTGGATTCGACCGTCATCGCCGCCTCCCCGCCGTCCACCGGCTCGCCATCGCGCGATTGCGATCGGTCGCGCTCACTTCCTCGTCGCGGATGGCATGTCCGGTGAGCTTCAGGAAAACGTCGTCGAGGCTCGGCCGGCGCAGCGAGACGGTGTCGACGGGAGCCTTCAGCTCGCGCACGAGCCTCGGCACGAATGCCTTGCCATCCGCCACTTCCATCCGCAGCACCCCGTCGTCGCGCGCAGGAGTCAC
>VBGE01000198.1 GCA_005880345.1 Chloroflexota bacterium
GGGCTGCCTGATGCACATCGCCGCGGCCGCGCGGAAGCGGCGGATGGACCTCCGCGTGGTCCACGTCCTCGAGCTCGTCGCCGCGCATTTGGCTTAACCACAGGCACCGATCGCTAACCTTTATTTCCAGCCGTGAAGATCAGCCTGGTCTCGGCGCCCGCCGCCGAGCTGAACGTCGACGCCCTCGCGGTACCCGTCGCCACCGGCCAGAAGCTCTCGGGCCCCGCCCTCGAGCTGGACAAGACCATAGGCGGCGTTCTGTCCGAGATGGTCGTCAACGCCGAGTTCCGAGGCCGCATTCATGAGGTGCTGCCAATTCCGGTTCAGGGCCGCATCGCCCCCCGCCGCGTGATCCTCTACGGCCTCGGCGCCGTGCACGACCTGGACGGCCAGCGCCTGCGTTCCGCGCACCACGAGCTGGTCCGCGCGTCGCGGACGTGGGGCTACAAGCGGATGGCGATCCTGCGCGCCGAGCCGCTCGGCATGGACAGCCTCAAAGGCGTCGTCGAAGGCTGCGTCATGGGCACCTTCGAGCGTCGCTCGCGGCAGACCGGTGCCGCGCCCGAGCGCCGTGAGATCGATGAGCTCAGCCTGTCCGGTTTCGGCAGCGGCCGCGAGCACGAGGTCGTCTCCGCGCAGGAGAACGGCGAGGCCACCAACCGCGCGCGCGAGTGGCAGAACGCACCGCCCAACGAGCTGACGCCCGACGCTCTGGCTCAAGAGGCGACCCGCATCGCCCAGCGCCACAACCTCGAGGTCGAGGTGCTCGGCCCAGCCGAGCTGAAGAGCGGCGGCTACAACCTGCTGCTGGGGGTTGGCTCAGGCTCGGCGCGTCCGCCGCGGATGATCCGTATCAGGTATCACGGTAACCACGACCGTCGCGGAGCCAGCGCCACCGTGCTCGCCCTCATCGGCAAGGGCATCACCTTCGACACCGGCGGCATCTCGCTCAAGGCGCCGGATCAGATGAGCCGGATGAAGGACGACATGTCCGGCGCGGCGGCGGTCCTGTCCGCCATCGACGTCATCGCCTCGCGCCAGGTGCCGATTGACGTGATGGCCGTCGTGGCCGCCGCGGAGAACATGCCGGGTCCCAACGCGCAGCACCCGGGTGACGTCTGGGTCAGCGCCGACGGCAAGACGGTCGAGGTGGTGAACACCGACGCCGAGGGCCGCCTGGTCCTGGCGGACGCCCTCACCCACGCGCTGCGCAACGGCGCCACGCACCTCATCGACCTCGCGACTCTGACCGGTGCCGCGACGGTCGCGATCGGCCACGCGGCCAGCGCCGCGGTCAGCAACGACGACGGCTTCTGGTCCTTCGTCGAGAAGGCCGCGCGCGAGGCGGGCGATCGAGTGTGGCGGCTGCCCATCTACGCCGACTACCGGATCCTGCTGCGCAGCCAGATCGCCGACCTGCGCAACGCCGAGTACGGCGAGGCCGGCACGATCATGGGCGGCATGTTCATCGCCGAGTTCGCCGGCGGCAAGCCGTGGGCGCACATCGACATCGCGGCCTCGGCCTGGAACACCAACAGCGAGCTGACCACGATCCTGCGCGGCCCCAGCGGCGCGGGCACGCGCCTCTGCATCGAGCTCGCCCAGGCCATGGCCCCCTCGGAGCGCAACTCATGGCCCCCGGAAAGCGTTAAAGAGTCGTGAGCCTTCTCGAAACGATCCACTCGCCCGCCGACCTGAGAGCCCTTGATGCGGCCCGACTCACCGAGCTCGCCTCCGAGGTGCGCGCCTTCCTCGTCGAGCAGACATCCCGAACGGGCGGCCATCTGTCGCCGAACCTGGGCGTCGTGGAGCTCACATTCGCGCTGCATCGCGTCTTCGACAGCCCGAAGGACGCGATCGTGTGGGACACCGGCCACCAGGCTTACGTGCACAAGCTGATCACGGGCCGCGCCGCGCAGTTCGCCCGGCTGCGCCAGGCGGGTGGCCTGTCCGGCTATCCGTCACGCGCCGAGAGCGAGCACGACCTCGTCGAGAACAGCCACGCCTCCACGTCGCTGAGCTACGCGCTCGGCATCGCCGAAGCGCGCCTGCGCAAGAAGGTCGGCGGCTTCGTGGTGGCCGTCATCGGCGACGGCGCGCTGACCGGCGGCATGGCCTACGAGGCGCTGAACCAGATCGCGCACCTGATGCCGCCCAACCTGATCATCGTCATCAACGACAACGGTCGTTCTTACGCGCCGACTGTCGGCGGCCTCGCACGCCACCTCTCGCAGCTGCGCGTAGACCCTCGTTACGAGCGCATCAAGGACGACATCTCGCGTTTGCTGCGCGACCTGCCCCTCGTCGGCTCGACCGCCGACCAGGCCGCGTTTCGAGTCAAGGAAGGCCTCAAGCAGCTGCTGCAGCCGTCCACCATGTTCGAGAGCCTGGGCATCAAGTACGCGGGCATCGTCGACGGGCACGACGAGTCCGCGCTCGAAGAAGTGCTCAACCGCGCTAAGAAGTTGCGCGAGCCCGTCGTCGTCCATGTCGTGACCGAGAAAGGCCACGGCTATGGTCCAGCGGTCGATGACGAGATCGACAAGCTGCACGGCGTCAGCGCCTTCGACCCCCTCACCGGCCGGCCGCGCTCCACAGAGGTCACCTACACCGACATCTTCGGCGAGGCGCTGATGAGCGCCGCGGTGCGACGGCCGGAGGTCGTCGCCATCACCGCCGCGATGGCGTCATCGACCGGGCTGCTCAACTTCGCCAAGGAATTTCCCGAGCGCTTCTTCGACGTCGGCATCTGCGAGCAGCACGCGGTCACCTTTGCGGCGGGCCTCGCCATGGCGGGCATGCATCCGGTGGTTTGCATCTACTCGACGTTTCTCGCGCGTGCTTTCGACCAGACGATCATGGATGTCGCGCTGCACAAGCTTCCGGTCGTGTTCATCATCGATCGCGCCGGCGTGACCGGACCTGATGGCGCTTCGCACCACGGCATCTTCGACCTGTCGTACCTGCGGATGATCCCGAACCTCAAGGTCGCGGCCCCGAAGGACGCCACCGAGCTGTGCGCATTGCTCGAGACCGCGCTCGCGCACGACGGTCCCATCGCCATCCGCTATCCCAAGGGACCGGTCCCGGCGACCCCGGACCTGCCGGTCGAGCCCCTCCCGATCGGGCGTTGGGAGGAGGTGCGCAAAGGCGGCGATGCGGTGATCTTCGCGGTCGGCAGGATGGTGGAGGTCGCCGGTGAGGCGGCGGAGCGCCTGGAGATGCAAGGGCTGTCGTGCGCGGTGGTCAACGCGCGCTGGATCAAGCCGGTCGATCCGCGCATCGTCGATTGGGCGCGCTCGCATCCACATGTGCTCACAGTCGAGGACAACGTCGGCAGCGGAGGCTTCGGTGGCGCCGTGCTCGAAGCGCTGGCGCCGCACGGCCTGGCCGGCCGCGTCAGGACCATCGCGCTGCCCGACCAGTTCCTGCCCCAGGGCAAGGCCTCCGACATCCTCAAGGAGCATGGGCTCGACGCGGCGGGCATCGCCAGGACCGTGTACGAGGCCGTCAGGGGACCGGTACCGACCGAGAAGACCGAGGGCGGCTAGAGCTTTTTCCGGCCGGTGAACCCTTCGCCGATGCGGTGCCAGTGCTCGACGCGCTCCTCGCCCAGCTTCCAGCACAGCTCGACCAGCTCGCCGTCGCGATAGGAAGGAAAGTCGATCAAACCCTCGAGCGGGCCCTTGAGCTGGATGCCCATGCTGTTCAGGCTCAGCACGGCTTTGAGCAGCTCCTCCTCCGCGCCGTTGACCGCATCGTGAGCCTGCTGTGCGCGTTCGTGGTCCTCACCATTGGCGCTCGGCCGCTGCGCGGAGTACTCGGCCATGCGCAGCTGCTCCTCGAGATCTCGGCGTAGCGCGGAGGGCTCGGCAATCTGCGCCACGATCGGACGTACTCGCGGCAGCTCGCGGTTCGCCTCTTCCACGGTGTACGTGCGGAGCCTCTGCACGGGTCAACGATACTTCGTTCGATGGAGGGTCCGACCGCCAGGCAGCACCTGTTGGTGGCTCGTGTGGCGCGCCTGGCGACCATCGACCCGAGGGGAAAGCCGCACCTCGTCCCGGTCACGTTCGCCGTCGAAGGGGACACGATCTACTTCGCGGTCGACGCGAAACCGAAGCGAACAACTGACTTGCAGCGCCTGCGCAACATCGCTGCCAACCCATCTGTTTGCGTGCTCGCCGACCACTACGACGAAGACTGGACACGCCTTTGGTGGGTACGCGTCGATGGCACCGCGCGCATCCTCGAGGATGCAGCGCGGGCAGGCCATGGACTCGATCTGCTCGCCGCCCGCTATCCGCAATATCAACGCGCACGGCCGCAGGGCGCAGTGGTCGCCATCTCGATCGACAGGATCTCAGGCTGGGCTTCCGCTGAGAACCCAGGCTGTTAAGGGAGGGTCACGATACTTGACGCGACATCTAGTCTCGTCTAGTCTCACCGCGTGGCCGTCAAGGAGCGCGTCCTGGAGCGGGCCCCGCGCGTGCTCGCGCGCAACCCCAGGGCCAGGGTCGCCGACCTGGCCGCAGCCGGGGGCGCGTCGCGCGCGAGCTTCTATCGCCACTTCAAATCGCGCGAGGCCCTCCTGGCAGAGCTCGACGTGGCGCCGGAGCTGGACGCCCGCGACCGCGTCCTCGAGGCCGCCGTGGCGATGGTCGGCGAGCACGGCCTGACCGCCCTGTCGATGGATGAGCTCGCCGGCCGCGCCGGCGTCTCGCGCGCCACCCTGTATCGCCTGTTCAACGGCAAGTTCGCCCTGTTCTCCGCCCTCCTCCGCGCCTACTCCCCGCTCGAGCCCGTGGTCAAGGTCATCACCGAAATGCGCGACGAGCCTCCGTCGGTGGTCATGCCCGAGATAGCGCGCACCGTCTACCGGAGCGCTTTCCGCGACGGCGCCAATCGAACGGGCATCCTGCGCACGCTCTTCTTCGAGGTGAGCAGCCTGGCTCCCGACGCGGAGGAGGCGACGAGGCAGACGCTCGCCACCACCGTTCTGACCCTGGTCGTCTACGTCCACGAGCAGATGAACGAGGGCCGGCTCCGACAGATGCATCCACTGCTCGCGCTGCAGTTGTTCATCGGACCCATCTTCTTTCACCTGATGGCGCGCCCTGCAGCGGAGCGCGTGCTCGGTGTGCACATGGACGGAGAGGCGGCGGTGGCGGAGCTGGCCCAGGCCTGGCTGCGTGCCATGGCGCCTTCGAGGAGGAGGAAATGAGCGAGACGTACGCGGTGGACATCCAGGACGTGTCGAAGTCCTTTGGCGCGTACAAGGCGCTGAACGGTGTGACGCTCCGTGTGCGGCGGGGTGAGATCTACGGCCTGCTCGGTCCTAACGGCGCGGGCAAGACGACGCTCATCCGTTTGATCTGCGGCCTGCTCGAGGCCAATGCCGGCACCGTGAGCATGCTCGGACAGCGGATGCCGAACGTCGCAGTGCTGCGCCAGGTCGGGTACATGACGCAGCAGGCCGCGCTCTACCCCGGCCTCTCGGTAGAAGAGAACG
This sequence comes from Chloroflexota bacterium, assembly GCA_005880345.1. Classification (GTDB taxonomy): domain Bacteria; phylum Chloroflexota; class Dormibacteria; order Dormibacterales; family Dormibacteraceae; genus 40CM-4-65-16. The sequence continues at coordinate 5,513 of VBGE01000198.1, forward strand.
TCGCGTTTTTCGCGGCCATCAACGGCGCCGACGCGGGCATCAAAGCGGCGCTCGAGCTGGTGCAGCTCTACGACCGGCGCACATCCGTCGTCGCCACGCTCAGCGGTGGCATGCGCCAGCGCTGCTCGCTCGCGTGTGCTCTGGTCCACCGCCCGGAGCTGCTCCTGCTCGACGAGCCGACCGTCGGCATCGACCCGCAGCTGCGGGTCCAGTTCTGGGAGTCGTTCCGGCGCATGG
>VBGE01000199.1 GCA_005880345.1 Chloroflexota bacterium
GAGCGCGCGCATCGAGAGCCCGTCGAGTCCTTCCTCGTTGACCAGCCGCAGCGCCGCCTCGACCAGCCGCTCCCGCGTCAGACCGCGTTGCGTCTCTTCCTCAGCGCTCAACCGCGTGATTCTCCTCTAATCGTGGTAGTGGTGGTTGCATTGCTAACACTGTTAGGGGTAATGTTAGGCCTGGCGCACCTAACGATGTTAGAGAACAAGGGAGTAAAGCGATGCAGATGACCGAAAACAGACGTTGGCGTTTCAAAGGTCCCGAGATGGAAGGCCCGGTCGCGCGGTGGTACGCGCGAGTGCATGCCGACATCGAGACCGAGGTCATCGGCATGGGACTCGGCGGCTTCAGCTCCTTCACGACCAAGGCGACGCTCGAGATCCTGAAGCGCCGCGCCTACACACCCGGCCGGTTCGCCAGCCTTGCCGCCGTCAGCCCATTCCACACCGCGGCCATCACCACCGAAGGCATCGGCCTCGAGGTGCGACTCAAGAAGGAGTTGAGTCAATGACCAACGTCCGCAGCCACCCGATGGCCGCGCTCGCGGTGCTCGTGCTCGGCCTGTTCATGACGCTGCTCGACCTGACCATCGTCAACATCGCCATTCCGTCGATCCTCGACGGCCTGCACGCGAGTCTCGACCAGGTGCTTTGGGTGCTCAACGCGTACAGCCTGTTCTTCGCCATCCTGCTCATCACCTCAGCGAGGCTCGGCGACATCTACGGACCTCGCAACCTGTTCGCAGCCGGCATCGTCATCTTCACAGTCGCGTCCGGGTTGAGCTCGATCTCGCCACGACCGACTCCGCGCAGGCGCCGCACGACGACCTGCTCCCCGCGCACCACGGCAGGCGCCGCGGACGACTGGTCGGGCGGGACCCGGATCAGCGCCTGCATGTCCGGCGGGCCGGCCCGGAGCATGACGCCTCGCGAGCCGCTGTCGATTGCAATCGACGCCGGGCCGGCACCAGCCCGGACGTCTGCGGGCTCCACCGCCGGAGCCTCGCCCGCGACCGTGTAGGCGATCACCATCAGCGTCACGTCGGCCGCTTCGGCGGAGCGCAGGCCGGCCGTGCGGAGGCTTGCCGCCAGGGCCTTGAAGACATCGCTGCGGCCGAGCGCTTCCGGGACCTCCATCAGGATCCGGTCCGCATCCTTCTGGGCCGCGACCCGCCGGCGCACGGCGGCGCTCATGGCCACGACCTCGTCCCGCCAGCCGCCGCCTCGCCTCGGACGCCGGATTCCCTGCAGGATCCCTTCGGCCAGCAGGTCGAGCAGCTCACTCCGGTCGCGCACGTGCCAGTACAGCGAGGCTGCCTTAACGTCGAGCTTGTCGGCAAGCGCGCGCATCGAGAGCCCCTCGAGTCCTTCCTCGTTGACCAGCCGCAGCGCCCTCGCCCTGGCGGCGGGCAGCGGCTACATCGACTGGGCGGCCCACGCCAACTCCAGCCGGTGGGACTTCGCGGCCGGGCTCGTCGCGAGCGGTCTCGGCATGGGCTTCATCTGGATCCCGGTCTTCAGCACCGCAACCCGCGACCTGCCGGCGCGCCTCGCGGGCGTCGCGTCCGGCGTCATCAACACCATCCAGGAAATGGGCGGCGTGCTGGCCACCGCCGTCGTCGGAGCGTTCCTCCAGAACCGACTCGCCCTCGCCCTGCACGACCAGGCGCTGGCTGCTTCAGGCCAGCTGCCGGAGCAGTTCCGAGCCGCATTCGTCAACGGCTTCAGCAACGCCGCGCATACGGGCTTCGAGGTGGGCGCCGGGCAGACTGGGGCCAATGTCCAGACCGGCGCAGCCGCGCCGGGGCAGGTCCAGGCCGTAGCGCACTACGTCTTCACGCACGCATTCGTCGACGCGATGCACCCGACCCTGGTCCTGCCGATCGTCGCAATCGTCCTTGCCGCCGGCGCGGTGGCATTCGTTCGCGCGCCGCGCCAGCCCGCGCTGGCCATCCACGAGGACGAAGCGGCCGTGGCCTAACCTTTCATCTAGTGGCCAGGAAGCTCGCCGATTACGAGGCCAAAAGAGATTTCAAGCAGACTCCTGAACCCGGCGCCCGGGTGCCCAAGAAAGAGGCCCGGGCGCCTCGCTTTGTCGTCCAGGAGCACCACGCGCGGCGGCTGCACTGGGACTTCCGGCTGGAGAAGGACGGCGTCGGTGTCTCCTGGGCCGTGCCCAAGGGCGTCCCGCCCGACCCCAAGCAGAATCACCTCGCCGTCCACGTCGAGGACCACCCGCTGGAGTACTTCAAGTTCGCGGGCGAGATCCCACAGGGCAACTACGGAGCAGGCCACGTCGAGATCTGGGACGAAGGGACGTACGACCCGGTGAAGTGGTCGGACCGCGAGGTGATGGTCGACCTTCACGGCAAGCGGCTGCAGGGCCGTTACGTCCTGTTCCGCACCCGAGGCAACGACTGGATGATCCACCGCATGGATCCTCCGCAGGATCCGGACCGCAAGCCGATGCCGCAGAAGCTCGAGCCGATGCTCGCCAAGCTCACCGACAAGCTGCCCGCGGCGGACGACGCGTGGGGCTTCGAGTTCAAGTGGGACGGCATCCGCGCCGTCGCGTTCGTTGACGGCGGACGCGTACGACTGCAGAGCCGCACGGGCGAGGACATCACGCCGCGCTATCCGGAGGTCCACCCGATGGGCCGCGCGCTTGGCTCACGCGAGGTGATTCTCGACGGGGAGATCGTCGCCCTCGACGACAAGGGACGCCCGAGCTTCGAGGAGATCCAGCAGCGCATGGGCCTGACGTCGGAGACCGAGATCCGCCGCAAGATGAAAGAGGTGCCGGTCACATTCATGGTCTTCGACCTGATGTGGCAGGACGGCCACTCCCTGATGGAGCGGCCGTACACGGACCGGCGCAAGGCGCTGTCGGGCCTCAAGCTGTCGGGCGCGTCATGGCAGACGCCGCCGTACGAGGTGGGCGGCGGCAAGACGATGAAGGACGCGAGCGCCAAGGCCGGGCTCGAAGGCATCATGGCCAAGAAGCTCGACTCGCGCTACGAGCCAGGACGGCGCAGCGGCGCGTGGCTGAAGATCAAGAACCGCAACCGCCAGGAGCTGGTGATCGCGGGCTGGCTCGATGGCGAGGGCAAGCGGCGCGGCCACCCCGGCGCGCTGCTCGTGGGCTACTACAGGGACGGCGAGCTCGTCTACGCCGGCAAGGTTGGGACCGGCTTCACCGACAAGATTCTCGACGAGCTGAACGCCAAGCTGAAGCCCCTCGCAACGGACAAGAACCCGTTCGACGTCGGCAGCCCGCCGAAGGCGGCGCACTTCGTCAAGCCGAAGATCGTGGCCGAGTTCGAGTTCGTCGAGTGGACGCGCAGCGGTCAGCTGCGCGCGCCCGCCTTCAAGGGCTTCCGGGTCGACAAGCCGGCCAAAGAGGTGGTGCGCGAAGGTGGCTAAGGACACCTCAGTCGAGGTCCAGATCGAAAAGCGGACGCTCAAGCTCACCAACCTCGAAAAGGTCCTGTACCCGGAGGTCGGCTTCACCAAGGCGCAGGTCATCGACTACTACACGCGCATCGCACCCATCCTCCTTCCCCACACCCGCAACCATCCGCTCACCCTCAAGCGCTACCCCAACGGGGTCGACGGCGAGTTCTTCTACGAGAAGAACTGCCCCAAGCACCGGCCGCCATGGGTGGAGACGGCGACAGTGTGGAGCGGGGGCAACAACCGCGACATGTACTACTGCCTGTGCCAGGACCTGCCCACCCTGGTGTGGCTGGCCAACCTGGCGACGCTCGAGATGCACACGTCGCTCTCATACGCGGACAAGCTCGGCGAGCCGCGAACGCTCGTGTTCGACCTCGATCCTGGGCCGCCCGCGACGATCGTCGAGTGCTGCCGCATCGGGATGATGCTCCGCGACGTGTTCGCGGAGCACGGCATGGAGTGCTCCGCCAAGACGTCAGGGTCCAAGGGTTTGCAGCTCTACGTGCCGCTGAACACGACCGTCGACTACAACCAGACCAAGGTCGTGTCGAAAGGGCTGGCCCAGCTTTTCGAAGAGAAATATCCGGACCTCGTGGTGCACAAGCAGCTGAAGGAGCTGCGCACCGGACGCGTCCTCATCGACTGGAGCCAGAACGACCAGTACAAGACGACGGTCAACGTTTACTCGCTGCGCGCCCGCGCGAGGCCGACGGTGTCGACCCCGGTGTCGTGGGAGGAGGTCGAGAAGTGCCTCAAGGCGAAGGACCCCAGCCTGCTCGTGTTCGATTCGGACCAGGTGCTGAAGCGCGTCGAGAAGGTCGGCGACCTGTTCGAGCCCGTGCTCAAGAAGAAGCAGAAGCTGCCGCGCTCGCTGCTCGACCTCACGGGCGGCAAGCCGGCAGTCGAAAAGATGGCGACCCGGCGCCACAGTGGAGGCCGAGGCCGCTATCCGCCGCAGAAGGGACAACGCAACCCGCCCGAATGAGCCGCCCGCGCGTCGTCATCGCCGGCGCCGGCTTTGGCGGCCTGACCTGCGCGCGAGCCCTGAAGCGAGCCCCGGTCGACGTCCTCCTTGTCGACCGCAACAACTACCACCTGTTCACGCCGCTGCTTTACCAGGTCGCCTCGGCACTCCTGGACCCCGGCGAGATCGCCCGGCCGGTGCGACAGCTCATCCGCCCGCTGCACAACGCGGACTTCCGCCAGGCCTCGATCATCGGCGTCGACTTCGACGGCCGGCGCCTCCTGACCGACCGCGGCGACATCCCGTACGACTACCTCGTGCTCGCCACCGGCGCCCAGACCGATTATTTCGGCAACGTGTCGATGGCGAGATACGCGATGGGCTTGAAGGACCTGGACGAAGGCCTGGCGATCCGCAATCGGGTCCTCGAACAGTTCGAAGCCTCGCGCTGGACGGACGACCCCGAGCGACGGCGCATGCTGCTCACTTTTGCCGTGGTCGGTGGCGGCCCGACAGGTGTCGAGATGGCGGGCGCGGTCTCGGAGCTCATCCGGCTGGTCCTGCGCAAGGATTACCGCGACCTCGACATAAACGAGGTCCGGGTGGTGCTTATGGAAGCAGCGCCATATGTGCTTGCAGCGTTCGCGCCCTCGCTCCGTCAAGCGGCCCTTCGCTCGCTGCGGCGCAAGGGCATCGAGGTGATGCTAGGCGCCAAGGTGGAATCGGTGACCGAAAGCGCGCTTCGCCTCGAGGGCGGCGAGGAGATCGCTGCATCGACGGTCATCTGGACCGCCGGAGTTCGCGCCTCCGCGGTCGGGCAGTCGACAGGCGTCCAGCTGGCGCGCCAGGCTCGGATCAAGGTTGACCCGACGCTGCAGATCCCGGGTCATCCGGTCGTTTTCGTGATCGGCGACCTCGCGGGTGCGAGCGATGGCCGCGCCCTCCTCCCGATGCTCATCCCCGTGGCCATGCAGGCGGGCCGCCACGTCGCGGCGTCCATCGCGGACATGGTCGAGGCGGGAGGCGCCCGCGCGTTTCGCTATAAAGATCCCGGCATCATGGCCACCATCGGCCGTAATTCAGCGGTGGCGCAGCTGGGCTGGGTTCATCTGTCCGGCTTTCCCGGCTGGGTGTTCTGGCTGGTCGTCCACCTGGTCAACGTGGTGAGCTTCCGCAGCCGCGTGATTGTGCTGGTCAACTGGGCATGGGATTACCTGTTTTACGACCGGCCTGTGCGCCTGATCGTGCGCGCCCGCCCATGAGACTTGCGCTGGCTGCGGTCGCCGCTGTGCTCGTGGCCGCGTGCGGCGGCGATTCGACTCCGCCAATCGATGCGGCCAAAGCCCTGCGCGACGGCGCGAGTGCGATGGCCGGGCTGAAGACGGTGAGCGCGACCGTGAAGCTGACGAAGGGCACGATCAGCATCCAGGGCTTCAGCCTCGTCAGCGCGAGGACAGCGGTGCGGCTGCCGGCCGACAGCGACACCGTTTACACCGTGAAGGAGCAGGACGTCAGCATCGGGATCGAGGTCGTGATCGCCGCCGGCCACACCTACCTGCACGTGCCGTTCTCGAACTTCCAGGAGCTGTCCCCCACGCAGGCCGCGGCCTTCCCCGACATGGCCAGGCTCTTCGACCCGGCGACCGGCCTTCCTGCTGTCATCCCCTCCGGAACGAAGCCGAAATATGTCTCGACCGACAAGCTCGACGGCCAGGATGCGTACCAGGTCTCAACCAGCTACACCCCGGAGCAGGTGCACGCACTTCTCGCGGCCCTGAACTCGAGCGGGCCGGTGGCGGCGAAGGTGTGGGTCGGCGCCTCCGACCACCTCATTCACAAAGCCGTGCTCGATGGCGCCTTCGGCGATGCCGGCAAAGAGGCGATCGTGGAGGTCGACATCACAGGCTTCGATGCCGCGGTCGCTATCACCTCTCCGACGCCATAGCTTGAACAGACGCGTCCTGCTCGGGCTCGCTGGGACGGGCCTATTCGTCGCGGCGCTCGACGCATACGTGGTCGTGACGCTTCTGCCGGCCATGATCGGCGACATCGGCCTGACCATCGAGCGCCTGGAGCAGGCCACCCCGATCGTCAGCGGATTTCTCGCGGGCTACGTGGTGGCCATGCCCCTGCTGGGCGCTTACTCCGACAGCCGGGGCCGAGTCCCTGTCTACGTCGCGTGCATCGCAGCATTCGCCTTGGGCTCGGCGATGACCGCGACTGCGGGATTGTGGCCGTTCGCCGGGCTGCCTTGGCTCATCGCCGGCCGATTCATCCAGGGCCTCGGCGGTGGCGGCCTCGTTCCCCTGTCGCTCGCCCTGGCCGCTGACCTCTATGAGGGCGCTTCACGCACCCTGGCCCTTGGGTCGGTGGCCGCGTTGCAAGAGGCGGGCAGCGTTTTCGGGCCTCTGTATGGCGCCACTGTGGCGGCTGCCGCGGCCGGGCTCGGTGGCTGGCGGTTTGTCTT
>VBGE01000200.1 GCA_005880345.1 Chloroflexota bacterium
TCCGCCAACCACCGCGCCGAGCGGGCTCTCGATGCCGCCGAGGACGGCCGCCGCGAACGCGTAGATGATGATCGTCTGCATGATGTTCGGCTCGAGAAAAAGGATGGGCGCGACCATGATCCCGGACACCGCGCCCACCGCCGAGGCGAGGCCCCAGCCCAGCCCGAGCATCCAGCTGACCTGCACGCCGAGCAACCGGCTGGCCTCTGGATGGTGGGCCGCCGCGCGAAGGGTGAGGCCGACCGTTGTCCGCTGAAGGAGCAGGTAGATGAGGAGCAGCACAACGCCTGACACTGCGATCACGCCAAGGTCCCGGTAGCTGATGAAAACGCCGAGCACATCGACGGTCTGCGCAGAGAACGGGCTTGGAAATGAGCGCGGGACGTAGCCGAAGAGGAAACCCGCGAGGCCGTTGACGAGAGTGGCCAGGCCCAGTGTGATGATGACGAGAGTCAGGATCGGCGCGCGCTCCACGGGACGGATCACGACCCGCTGCACGAGGATGCCGCCGGCAAACGCAAGCACGAGTGTGACCGGGAACGCGATCCAGTAACTCATGCCGCGGGTGATCAGGGTGAAGGCGATGTACGTGGCGAACATCGCCATCTCGCCCTGAGCGAAGTTGACCAGGCCCATTGCGTTGTAGATGAGGACGAGCGCGAGCGCCAGGCTCGCGAAGATGCCGCCGGTCGCGATGCCCCCGACGACGAGCTGAAAGAACTCCTGCACCGGCTAGTACCCGAGGTACGAGCGGCGGACCGACTCGTCACCCTTGAGCTCGGCGCTTTCCCCCTGCACCGCGACTCGGCCGACCTCCAGCACGTAGGCGGTGCTCGAGAGCTCGAGCGCGATGCGCGCGTTCTGCTCGACCAGCAACACGGCCACGCGGCTCGTCTGGTTGATCGTCTTGATGATCTCGAAGATGGCGCGCACCACCATCGGCGCCAGCCCGAGGGACGGCTCGTCGAGGAGCATGAGGCGGGGCCGCATCAAAAAAGCGCGGGCCAGCGCCAGCATCTGCTGCTCGCCGCCGGACAGCGTGCTGGCGGACAGGCGGCGGCGCTCTTTGAGCACGGGGAAGTACTCGAAGACTCGGTCATAGTCCTTGCGCACCTCAGCTCCGTCCCGGCGTAGGTGCGAGCCCAGGCGCAGGTTCTCGTCGACGGTCAGCTCGGTGAGGATGCCCCGGCCCTCAGGCACATGGGCGACGCCGGCCCGGACGACATCCTCGGTCGGCTTGCCGCGCAGCGAGCGGCCGCCGAGGCGGATATCACCGGTCCACCGCACGCCGCCTGTGATCGCGCGGAGCGTCGTGGTCTTGCCGGCGCCGTTGGCGCCGAGGAGCGAGACCACACCGCTTTCGGGCACGGATAGCGACACTCCGTGGAGGACGGCCGTCGGCCCGTAACCCGCGCGGACGTTCTCCAGCTCCAATAGGGCGGTCATGCGGCTCCGAGGTACGCCTCGATGACAGCCGGGTTGCGCTGCACCTCGGCCGGCGACCCTTCGGCGATCTTCTTGCCGAAGTCGAGGACCACAACGCGGTCGGAGATGCCCATCACGAACGCCATGTGGTGCTCCACGAGGAGCATCGTCACGCCGAGATCGGTGTGAACCCGACGCATGAGGCGCGCCGTGCCGTCGACCTCCTCGTGGCTGATCCCGCCTGCCGGCTCGTCGAGCAGCAACAGGCGGGGCCCGGCCACCAGCGCGCGGGCCAGCTCGACGCGCTTCTGCAGGCCGAAGGGAAGCGCGGCAACAGGGCGCATCGCCTGCGGCCCCAGCCCGACGAAGTCGATCATCTCGAGCGCTCGTTTCCGCGAGCTCGACTCGGCCGAGACCGCGCCGGGCAGCGGCACCATGGCCTGCAACCATCCGCTGGCCGTCTTCGTGTGGTCGCCCACCAGCACGTTGTCGAGCACAGTCATCGAGCGAAACAGAGCGACGTTCTGAAAAGTCCGGGCCAGTCCATGGCGCACCACGTTGTGCGGCCGGATCGAGGCAACCGAGTGCCCGTCGACCGTCACCATGCCGGAGCTCGGCCGGTACACGCGAGTGATGACGTTGAAGAGCGTCGTCTTGCCGGCGCCGTTGGGACCGATGAGCGCGACGACCTGTCCGGCCTCGACATTGAAGGACACCCGATCGAGGGCCACCACTCCACCGAAGCGGACGCTCAGGTCATGTACTTCGAGCAGCGCCGCCATTTGCCGAAGTCTAAGTTCGACCCGGCGCGAAGGCCACTAGTCGCCTGGCTCGGGCAGGTCTCCATGCTCCGGCAGCTCGGGCGGTTCCTCCGGCGAGCTGAGCTCCGGGTATCCGCTGTCCGGGATGCCGAGGCCCCACTGGACGGCTGGCCTTTCGGGTTCTACCGGGGTTGAGGGCGTTGGCGGCGCCGCCACTTCGGGCTCGTGCGGTGTCACGGGCTCGTCCCACGCCGACTGCGGCGTGCCAGTCGCGGGCACAGGAGGAGGCGTGCCGAAGCTCGCTGAGTAGTCCGGGCGGGTCGCGCGGTGCATCACCGCCGCCGTGGGCAGCGCCCGCTGGCGCGGGCGGCGCGCCACGCTGACGAGCCAGTAGCCGAGCGAGAGGGCGATGCCCAGGAAGCCTGCGATCGGCAGGAAGACGAAGGGCGGCTTGGAGATCACGTCGAAGCCGCTGAGCGACGCCCCGACCGGGGTCGGGCTGGGCAGCGTGGTGACGACCGGCTCCGCCGAGGGCGAGGCCGAGGGAGATTCGGATGGGCTCGGGCTCGAGGTCGGCGACGGGGTGGCGTTGATGGAGAAGCTGGCGCATGGGTTCGGCTGCACGCTGGCGCACAGCTTGTGCACGCCGGGCCCGTCGCCTGGGAAGGGCTTGACCCGCGTGTTGAAGTTGCCGCTGCCGTCCGCCTGGGCAAAGCCCGCAACGTGGTTGGAGGTGTCCCAGTAGAGGTTCATCTGCTCATTGGGCAGAAACTGCCCGCCCGAGACGTTGATCACGGTCGTTGCGTCGCCCGAGGTCACGTCGAGCGAGACGAACGCGAGGGTAGGAGTCGGCGTCGGCGGGCACGGTGTCGCCCCCGAGGCCGTGCCGCCGCAATCGGCGCGAACCGCCGGCGCGTGCGCCAACAGAAAGGACGCGGAGGCCAGGGCGGCGAGGATCAACAGGACTGGAGCGAAACGATGGGACCCCGAGACACGCATGAAGCGCCGGAACGATACCAGAGTCCTTTTCGTTACACGGGCGGCCAGGGAATCGACCAGGCCGAGGAGGGATCCGGGAAGCGCCAGCGAGGGTTCAGCACCGCGCGCACGCGCCTCTTCAGGATGCGAAGCTCGGCCGCGCTGATCAGCTCTCGCATCGTCTCGGCCAGCCGGCCTCGCTCCAGCTCGACCAACGCCCGCTCCACGTCGCCGCAGAGGTCGCCGGGCAGGACCTGCCCCGCATAATCCCAGATCACCGTCCGCAGCTTCACTTCGACGTGGAAGGTGAGGCCGTGGTCGATGACCCAAACGTTGTTCTTGGCATCGAAGAGGCAGTGGCCCGATTTGCGGTCGGCATTGTTCGCGATCACGTCGAACAGGGCGACCCGAAGCCAGGTGTCGGAGGGCGCCTCGTTGCGGCCCAGGAAATGTCGCCCGTCGGCCTCGATGAACTGCTGCATGGCGCCGACGCCATGCGGGGCCGCCGCCCTGACCACCGTCGGCGGAATGAGCGGCCAGCCCAGGACCTTGCTCAGCTCGTAGGCGGCAACCTCGCGCTTGTACAGCGTGCCCGCCTCGAAATCCCACAGCGGAGACTCGCCTCGAGACGGCTTGTACACGGCGCGCAGCCCGGATGGGGGCCGTGGTCCGAGGCGGGCCAGGAACGTGTAGTTCGACGCGCCGTGCAGCAGGCCAAGGATCTTGACGTCGGGCAGCTCGCGGAGCAGCCCCTCGGTCAGGGCCTGGTCAGAAGATGGGACGGGCACCGTTCATGACCGGGCAGGGATGGCCGCTGGGGTCCATGGGCAGCCCGCAGCGCGGACAGACCGGTCGCCCTGCGGAGAGGACAGACTCCGCCTGCTTGGAGAACGCTGCGACCTGGTCGTGGCTGAGCCAGAAGCGCACGCTCGGGGCGTCGGTGGCGGCCGTTTCGTCGGTCGACTCGCCCACGGCCGCCTCGCTGGCCACGAGCACGAACATCCGCCGCGCCTCGTGATAGCCGAGTCCCATCTCGCCGATCTGCCACTCCGGCTCGCCCGGCTCGGGCGAGGCGTCGAGCAAGGCCTGCTCCTGCGCCTCGATCTGCTGGGCCTCGAGCATCTGGTGAAGGCGGAGGATGAGGGCCTGGATCTGCGACTTCTCGCAGGCCAGGGTCATGGTCCGGCCGGAGCCGGTGGCCATCAGGAAGAAGCGCCGCTGGCCGGGTGAGCCGACCGCCGTGATCGCGATCCGGTCGACCGGGTCGAGCTCATAGATCGCCATCGATCTAAAGATAGGGCACGGGTTTTGCCGGCCCGAATGCTGGGAAGAAGCTAAAACGTATTCACTTCAAACTGAAACGAAAACCAACCCACCTGGAGGAACAGCAGAGAAATGCCAAAAACCGTAGGAATCGACCTGGGGACGACCAACTCGGTCATCGCCGTCATGGAAGGCGGCGAGCCTGTCGTCATCCCCAACTCCGAAGGTTCGCGCACCACACCCTCCGTCGTCGCCTTCACCAAGTCCGGTGAACGGCTGGTGGGCACACTGGCTCGCCGTCAGGCGGCCGTCAACCCCGAGAACACCATCTACTCGATCAAGCGGCGGTCGTGTTCGTGCCGAACGCCAACAAAGAATTCACGCCCGAAGAGATCTCAGCCCTCATCCTGCAGAAGCTCAAGGCCGACGCAGAGGCTTACCTGGGCGAAAAGGTGACCGACGCGGTCATCACCGTGCCGGCCTATTTCAACGACTCGCAGCGCCAGGCGACCAAGAACGCGGGCCAGATCGCCGGCCTCAACGTGCTGCGCATCATCAACGAGCCAACCGCCGCCTCGCTGGCCTACGGCCTGGAGAAGAAGGCGAACGAGACCATCCTGGTCTTCGACCTGGGCGGTGGCACCTTCGACGTGTCCGTGCTCGACGTGGGCGACGGCGTGTTCGAGGTCAAGTCCACCAACGGCGACACCCACCTGGGCGGTGACGACTACGACCGCCGCATCGTGGACTGGCTTGCCGACGAGTTCAAGAAGCAGAACGGCATCGACCTGAAGAACGACCGCCAGGCCCTGCAGCGCCTCACCGAGGCCGCGGAGCGGGCCAAGATCGAGCTGTCGAGCCGGCTCGAGACGACCGTCAACCTGCCGTTCATCACGGCCGACCAGACGGGTCCCAAGCATCTCGAGATGACCCTTACCCGGGCCAAGTTCGAATCCTTGACCACGGACCTGACCGAGCGGACGCGGGGTCCGTTCCTGGCCGCGCTGAAGGATGCCAACCTCACGCCTCAGCAGATCGACGAGGTCGTGCTGGTCGGCGGCTCGACCCGTATGCCGATCATCCAGCAGCTCGTCAAGGACCTGCTGGGTGGCAAGGAACCCCACAAGGGCGTCAACCCGGACGAGGTCGTCGCCGTCGGGGCGGCGATC
>VBGE01000028.1 GCA_005880345.1 Chloroflexota bacterium
CTGACCAAGCGCAACCGCGACCTCTGGGGCCTGTGCCCGTTCCACCAGGAGGACAGCCCCAGCTTCAAGGTCAACCCCCAGATGCAGTCGTGGTACTGCTTCGGCTGCGAGCGGTCGGGCGACGTGTTCACGTTCGTCGAGCTCATCGAGAAGACCGACAAGCGCGGCGCCCTGCAGATGCTCGCGGAGCGGGCCGGCGTCGAGCTCAAGAAGCTGAGCCCCGAGCAGAAGGAGCGCGCCGACGTGCGCAAGCGCGTGCTCGACATGCTGAAGCTCGCGGCCCAGTACTACGAGTACGTGCTGTGGAAGATGCCGGCGGGCGAGCCGGGCCGGCGGCTACTCGAGTCGCGGCACGTGGGCGAGGAGACCGCGCGCCGGTTCCAGCTTGGTTACGCGCCGGCGGGCCGCGGCTTTGCCGAATACCTGCGGGCCAAGAAGCGGTCGCTGGTCGACGCGCAGGAGGCCGGCCTGATGCGGCGCGACGGGACCGACTTCTTCGCCGAGCGCCTCGTGGTCCCGATCCGCGACGAGCGGGGCCAGGTCCTGGCCTTCACCGCCCGCACGGTTCGCCAGGACGAGCAGCGCAAGTACATCAACTCGCCGGACGTCATCACCGGCCACCAGTTCGGAGTGACCAACGCCGTCGCGCCCTCCGGCACCGCGCTGACTGACGAGCAGGTCCGGCTCCTCAAGCGGGTCACCGACGAGCTCCTTCTCGTCTTCGATGCCGACAGGGCCGGCCGCGACGCGGCGCGCAAGGCGGCGGTGACGGCGGCGCAGCACGGCATGCGGACGCGACTCGCCACCGTGCCCGAGGGCAAGGATCCGGACGAGTTCCTGCGCGCGGGCGGGGCGGAGGCATTGGCGCGGTGGAAGGAGCTGGTCGACCGGGCGCCTTCGGCGATCGACGCGGTGATCGAATGGTTGGCCGCCGGCCTCAACCCGAGCAACCCCAACCAGGTGGAGGCGGTGGGCGGCCAGATCCGCGAATACATCCGCCAGTTCCCGCCGACCCTGCACGAGACGTATGCCGAGCTGGCGGAGCGCAAGACGGGCATCTCACGTCATCTCTTGCTCAACGATCCGGAGCCCGCGGCAAGGGTCAAGCCGGGGACCAATGGGAGCGGGGCCAGGGCGCCCAGGCCGGCCGGCAAGAAGATGACGCCAAGCCGTTATCTCGTACAGTTGCTAGCCGTACGCCCGGTGGCGCTCGAGCAGCTGCGGTCCAGGATCACCGCAGACGAGTTGGACGAGGACGATCGAGGGATCTTCGTCCGTATGCTGGGGAGCTACGAACGCGGCGGGGCAGGCGGGCTAGAAGCCGACCTGAACGGTTATCCCCCCGAGGAGCAAGACCTGATCAGACGAGCGTGGGCGGCTCCGCCGCCGAATGTTGATGACGAGGTGGCTGTTGAACTTGCTCAGAGAATCCGGCTGGAGCACATGAAGGGTATGCACGGTGGGATAATCCGCGAGCTTTCCGAGGCCGAAAGGGGTCGGGACACGGAGAGGGTCGCGCGGCTCGAATCTCAAGCCAGAGAGCTGGGCCGCGCCATCACAGACATGGAAAGGAGAGGCTAGCCATCGCTCGTGTAGTGAAGCAGGTGCCCCCCGCGCCGAAGGCGACCGCGGCCAAGGCCGTGGACCCGCCCAAGGTCGTGGCGACGGCGAAAGAAACCAACAAGCCGACGAACAACAAGCCCGCCAAGACCGCGAAGGCGGCGGACAAGCCGGAGACGAAGTTCGAAGACGAGCTGATGGCCGCGGCCGAGCAGCTCATCGTCAAGGGCAAAGAGCAGGGCTACCTGACGCCCGACGACGTCCTCCAGGGCTTCCCCGAGATCGACGCCGAGCCAGACCAGATCTTCCGCATCTTCGCCGCGTTCAAGGAGATCGGGATCGAGGTCACCGACGGCGAGAAGGACTTCGAAGAGGTGGAGCAGATCGACGACGAGATGCTCCTCGACATCGAGATGATGGACTCGGTCTCCCTGGACGACCCGGTGCGCATGTACCTGAAGGAGATCGGGCGCGTCTCGCTGCTGACGGCGAACGACGAGGTCGAGCTGGCGCAGGCGATCGAGGCCAAGCCGCTGCACGACGCGATGAAGGCGCTGAACGTCATCGAAGAGCTGGACGGGCGCCAGCGTTCGGTCGACGAGCTGCTGCCCGAAGTGGTCGAGCGGCTGGCGACGGTCAAGCGCAAGGGTCAGCAGCAGCACATCGCGCTGGAGCTGCTCGGCCTGGCCGACCTGGGCAAGCTGCCCAACCTCACCGACGCCGCTTCCGCGGAGCGCCGGCGCATCGCCAATGGGGCGCGACCTCGCGTGCGCGCTGAGGCGCTCGAGTCGTATCGCATCGCGCGGTACCGGCTGACCGAGCGTTACGAGCGCGCGTACGAGGCGAAGCAGCGGCTGACCGAGGCCAACCTGCGGTTGGTCGTGTCGATCGCGAAGAAGTACATCGGGCGCGGCATGTCCTTCCTCGACCTGATCCAGGAAGGCAACATGGGTTTGATCCGCGCGGTCGAGAAGTTCGACTACCACAAGGGCTACAAGTTCTCGACCTACGCGACGTGGTGGATCCGGCAGGCCATCACGCGCGCCATCGCCGACCAGGCCCGGACGATCCGCATCCCAGTGCACATGGTCGAGACGATCAACAAGCTGGTGCGGGTCTCGCGCCGGCTGCTGCAGGAGCTGGGCCGCGAGCCGTCGGACGACGAGATCGGCGAGGAGATGGGCATCACGCCCGAGAAGGTGCGCGAGATCGTGAAGGTCTCGCAGGATCCAGTCTCGCTGGAGACGCCGATCGGTGAGGAGGAGGACTCGCACCTCGGCGACTTCGTGGAGGACCGCGAGGCGGTGTCGCCGTCGGACGCTGCCTCCCTGACGATGCTGCACTCGGAGGTCGAGGACGTGCTCGACACTCTGACGCCGCGCGAGCGGCGCGTGCTCCAGCTGCGGTTCGGGCTGATCGACGGGCACCAGCGGACGCTGGAAGAGGTGGGGAAGCGGTTCGGGGTGACCCGGGAGCGGATCCGCCAGATCGAGGCGAAGGCGCTGCGCAAGCTCCGCCACCCGTCGCGGTCGAAAAAGCTGCGGGACTACCTGGAGTAGCCCCTCGTCGCGTCGCCGAGCGGCAGTAGCACACCGGCGGCGTCAAAAAGTGCGGAATTGGCGATCCTCAGGCGTTTCCACGCCGGGTGAAGAAATGTGTGCGGGCGGCGGCGGCGGCATTGGTGCTCCTGTTCTCGGCCTGCACCGTAGGCAGCGGCTCCCCGATCAAATACTCGGCGGCCTCGCTTCCGAACACGACCTCGTCCGCCTCCTTCGACGCGATGGAGATCGACCAGGCGGCCGGCCGCCTGTACGTGGCGGACCGTGCCGACTCGGGAGTGGACGTATTCGACCTTTCGACCGTGCCGGCCACCTACGCCAAGACGATCAGCTTCTCCTTCAGCCCCAACGGCCTGGCCTTCGCCCCTGACCTGAAGCGCCTGTACGTCGGGCTGGGCAATGGCTCCCTGGGCATCGTGGACGTGAACCTCACCTCGCCGACGGCCTACTCGGTCATCAAGGTGGTTCCGACCGGCGGCAAGACCGTCGATCTGATCGATTACTCGCAGCCGCGTCATGAGGTTTACGCGAGCAACGGTTCCGATGGCACCGTCACGAAGGTCGACGCCAACACCGGCGCCGTCACCGGGCAGATGAAGATCGGCTTTGGCCTCGAGCAGCCGCGCTTCAACCCGGTCGACGGCCTCGTCTATGTCACGAGCCCCGACGCCGGGGCGATGTTCGTGCTCGATCCGAACACCGGGACGGTCAACAAGAAGATCGGCATCGGCAGCTGCCTCGGCAAGGGGTTCGCGATCAACCCCAAGCTCGACCAGGCGATGATCGCCTGCAGCACCTGGGTCCAGCGCATGAACCTTCGCAACACGAGTGACGTGGAGGTGTTCAAAGACATCGGAGGCGGCGACCTGGTGACGTACGACGCAGCGGCGGATCGGTTCCTGGTCGCCGCTCCGGATGACGTGCCTGCCGCCGTCGGCATCTTTGGCGGCAACCCGATCAGGTACATCGCCAAGGCTCGCGCCCCCGGCCACGGCAACTCAGCCGCGCTTGACGAGCAGCACGGGACCATCTACACGCCGGACACGAGGGCGGGCAAGGCGGGACTGATGGCTTTCGACCTGCCGAACGGGGAGCCGCCGATCTCGCTCGATTCATCGGCGTTGGTCGAGATCGGGGCCGCCATCGCCGTGATCGTGCTGGTCATGCTGTGGATCGGGCGGCACTCCGACCCGGTCAACCGGCCCGCGCCGCTGCCGCGCCGCCGGCGCGCCTAACCCCTCCGCGCTTCGGGCCACTGCCCCATAAATCGGGAGGACAATTAGCGCCGTGCCGGTCATCACGGTCGGGCGGCAGTTCGGCGCCGGGGGCGCAACCGTCGGCCGCATGCTGGCCGACCGGCTGAAG
>VBGE01000029.1 GCA_005880345.1 Chloroflexota bacterium
AGTACAGGAAACCGGTCGAGTGCAAGGCGATGGTGCCGATGCGGTCGGGCGGCGTGGTGGGGGCGACCATGAAGATCGTATCGAGGGCCGTCGAGCGCAGCCATCCCGTCACCGGCTCGGCCTCTTCGATCGGCAGGTCCGGCACGATGACGCCCGCCACGCCCGCCTGCGCCGCCTCCGCCGCGAACCTGCGCGGGTCATAGGACAGCACGGGGTTGATGTACGTCATCAGCACGACCGGGACGCCCTCGGCGGCCACCGCGTGGGCCACCTCGAGCGCGCCCGCGACAGTCATGCCGGCCTCCAGCGCGGCCTGTCCCGCGCGCTGGATCACGGGTCCGTCGGCCAGCGGGTCGGAGTGCGGGATGCCTATCTCCAGGGCCGCGATGCCGGACGCCGCGAGCCGCTTGCCCACGTCGATCGACCTTTTCTTCGATGGATGCCCGGCCATGATGTAGGCGACCAGTTTCAGGTCGCCCTTGGTCGAGCGCAGAGCGGCTTCCAGGCGAGACGTCGTTTCAGAAACCATCGACGGAATCCATGTCTTTGTCGCCGCGCCCCGACAGGCACACGAGGATGCTCCCGCCCGGCCCGAGCTCCTTGGCGATCACGCCGGCATGGTGGATCGCGTGCGAGGGCTCGAGCGCGGGCATGATCCCCTCCAGGCGCGTGCACAGCTTGAAAGCAGCGACCGCGTCCTTGTCCGTCACGGCGACGTACTCCACCCGCTCGATGTCGCGCAGGAAAGCGTGCTCCGGGCCCACGCCGGGATAGTCGAGACCTGCCGAGATCGAATGCGTGGGCAGGATCTGGCCGTCGCCGTTCTGCAGCACGTACGAGTACGCCCCGTGCAGCACACCAGGCCGCCCGGCGACCAGGGAGGCCGCGTGCTCGCCGGTCTTGACGCCCTTGCCCGCCGCCTGTCGGGCAGCTTGCCGTCCAGCGACAGGTACTGCTCGCGCGCCTCGTCGCCGATCACGCGCTGCAGGTCGCGCACCATCTCCGGGTACGGGTGCGGCCCGACGACCGAGCCGATGATGTAGTGCGTCGTCCGGACGTTGGTGACCCAGTCGCGGATCGCCTCGGTGGTCGCGTCCTTCAACGTCTTCGACCCGCTGGTCACCTCGACCACCTGAGCGCCGAGCAGCTTCATGCGCCGGACGTTCATGGACTGGCGGCGCATGTCTTCGGTGCCCATGTAGACGGTGCAGTCCAGGCCGAAGCGCGCGCACACGGTCGCGGCCGCCACTCCATGCTGGCCCGCGCCGGTCTCGGCGATGATCCGCTTCTTCCCCATCCGCACAGCGAGCAAAGCCTGGCCGACCGCGTTGTTCAGCTTGTGCGCGCCGGTGTGGCACAGGTCCTCGCGCTTGAAATGGATGTGCGTGCCGCCGAACTGCTCGCTCAGCCGCGTCGCGGCGTACAGCGGAGTCGGCCGGCCGACGAAGGCGCGCCTGTGTCCCGCCAGCTCGAGCTGGAACTGAGGGTCCGCCTTGGCCTCGTGCCACATGTCCTCGAGCTCGTGGAGCGCGCTCATCAGGGTCTCGGGCACGTACTGGCCGCCAAAGGCGCCGAAGCGTCCGTCGACTGGATGCGTGAGCGCCGCGCGAGACATCAGGCGAGTGCCTCGGCGAGGCGGACCGAGTGCACGAAGGCGCGCACCTTGGCCGCGTCCTTCACCCGGACCCGTGCCTCGACGCCGCTCGAAACGTCCACGCCGAACGGTTTGAACTCGCTCACGACCTTGCCCACGTTACCCGGTTCCAGACCGCCGGCGATGAACACCTTGCGCGTGCTCAGCAGTGGTCGGGCTGCCTCCCAGTCCCACGTCCGGCCGGTCCCGCCACGCTGGTCGGCCGACCATGTGTCGAGCATGATGGGGTCGGGCCAATCGGCGGAGCCGGGCACCTGGCCCTCCTTGACTTTCAGCACCTTCATCACCGGCCGCCCCGCGTCGAAGCCCGGCTGCTCGGAGCCGTGCAGCTGGAGGAGGTCCAGGTCCAGGTACTCCGCGATCTGCCGCACCTCGTCGGCCGGCTGGTCGATGAACACGCCGACCAGCTGCGGCCGCACTGAGAGCGCGTCGATTATCGACTTCGCCTGCTCCGGCGAGACGCGGCGGTCGGAGTCGCAGAAGTGAAACCCGATCAGGTCGGCGCCCGCCTCCACCGCGGTCGTCGCGCCCTCGAGGTCGCAGATGCCGCAGATCTTGACCCTGATCAAACGCTCAGCTCATTGATTTGCGCCGCCGGGTCCGCCGACCGCATCAGCGCCTCGCCGACCAGCACCGCGTCGGCGCCCGCCTCGCGCATCCTTCGTGCGTCGGCAGCGGTGTGAACCCCGCTCTCGGCGACGACGAGCACGTTTTTAGGAATCAGCTTGCGCAGCCGCTCGGTCAGGCCGAGGTCGACCGCAAACGTCCGCAGGTCGCGGTGGTTGACGCCGATCACCTGCGCCCCCGCCTCGAGCGCGGCCGCGGCCTGCGCCTCGTCGTGCACCTCGACCAGCGCTGTGATGCCGCGGCTCTTGCTCACAGCGATGAGGTCGCGCAACTGCGTGCCGTCCAGCGCCGCGACGATCAGCAGCACCGCATCGGCGCCACACGCCCGCGCCTCGGCGATCTCGTACGGGTCGGTCACGAAATCCTTGCGCAGGATCGGCAGCTGGGTCGCGGCTCGCACCATGCGGATGTGCTCCGGCCGTCCGCCGAAACCGGCCATGTGCGTCAGCACCGAGATTGCAGCTGCACCTCCATCGGCGTAGGCGTGGGCGAGGTCGGCCGGCCGGTAGTCCTCGCTCAGGACGCCCATGCTCGGCGTGCGCTGCTTCATCTCCGCGATCACGGCCAGGTGTGGCCGGCGCAGCGCTCCCGCGAAATCCTTCGGTTGATACGCGGCCACGATCTCCTCGAAGCGGCTCGAGTCCATGAGGTAGCGCCGCCTCTGGAGGTCCTGCCTTGCCGCCGTCACCAGGCGTGAAAGCAGGTCGTCGGTTCCTGCGCTCACGCCTGCGAGGTCGTGGCCCACCGCTGCAAAACCTCGCCCGCCCGCCCGGAGTCGATCGCCTCGGCCGCCTGGCCCAGCCCATCCCTCCAGTCATGCGCGATCCCCGCCGCCCGCAGCGCCGCGGCCGTGTTGAGCAGCACGACATCGCGCCGGGCGCCCTTGGCCCCACCGAGGACCTCGCGCGCCAGCCGCGCATTTTCTTCAGGACCGCCGCCCCGCATCGACTCGAGCGGCGCCCGCTTCAAGCCCAGCTCCGCGGGATCGAGCTCGTATTCCTTGCGCTCGCCATCGATCTCGATCACGAACGAGGGCGATGCGACCGACAGCTCGTCCATCCCGTCGACGGCATGGAAGACGATCGCGCGCTCCACCCCGAGCCGGACTAGGACCTCCGCCATCTTGCCGGCCATCGCCGCGTCCGCCACGCCGAGTGCCTGGTAGCGCGCGCCCGCGGGGTTGCACAGCGGTCCGAGCACGTTGAACACGGTGCGCAGCCCGAGCTCGCGCCGAGGCACGCCCGCGAATCGAAATGAAGGATGAAACACGGGCGCAAACATGAACCCAATGCCCACTTCGTCGATGCAGCGCGCCACGCCTTCCGGCGCCAGGTCGATCTTCACCCCCAGCTGCTCGAGGACGTCAGCCGACCCGCACAGCGAAGACGCCGCGCGGTTGCCGTGCTTGGCCACTCGCGCGCCGCATGCCGCGGCCACGATCGCGGAGAGCGTGGAGATGTTGAAGGTCGCGAGCCCGTCGCCTCCGGTGCCGCAGGTGTCGAGCAGCGCGCCCCCGACCTCGATCGGCGTCGCCATCGCGCGCGCCGTGCGCGCGAACCCGGTGATCTCGTCCACCGTTTCGCCTTTCATGCGCAGAGCGACGAGAAAGCCCGCGATCTGCGCCGGCGTGGCGTCGCCGCGGATGATGATCTCGAACGCGCCGGCCGCCTCGTCCTCGGTCAGGTTCTGGCATTTGACGACCTTGGCGATGGCCTCGATCATCCAGCCCCTCCGGCGCTGCGCGCCACCTCCCCACCGCGTGGGGAGGACCTGCGCACGAAGTTGGCGAGGATCTTCTTGCCTTCTTTGGTGAGCACTGACTCGGGGTGGAACTGCACTCCGTAGGTCGGATGCTTCACGTGGCGCAGCCCCATCACGGTGCCGTCGGGCGTCCATGCGGTGACGAGAAGCTCGGGCGGGAGAGAGGAGCGCTCGACGATCAGCGAGTGGTATCGCGTCGCCTCGAAGGGGTCGCTCACACCGGCCAGCACGCCTGAGTTGTCGTGCCGGATCCAGGACGTCTTGCCGTGCGCGGGCTCGTTGCGGACGACGCGCCCTCCGCGCGCCTCGCCCAGGCACTGATTGCCCAGACACACGCCGACGATCGCGACCTTGCCGCTGAGCTCGCGGATCGTCTCGGTCGAAACGCCCGCTTCCTCCGGCCGCCCCGGACCGGGCGAGATGACGATGCCGTCGAACTTCGACAGCTCGTCGACCGTGACCTCATCGTTGCGAAACACCTCCGGCTCGGCGCCGAGCTCCGCCATGTACTGGACCAGGTTGTAGGTGAACGAGTCGTAGTTGTCGATCATCGCGAGCCGGGCCATCACATGCCCTCGGCCATCTCGATGGCCTTGAACATCGCTCCCGCCTTCTCCAGCGTCTCCTCGTACTCACGCTCGGGTCGCGAGTCCGCGACCACGCCCGCGCCGGACTGCACATAGGCGATGCCGCCGGCGACCACGATCGTGCGCAGCGTGATGGCCATGTCGAGGTTGCCACCGAAGCTCACGTAGCCGGCCGATCCCGCATAGACGCCGCGCTGGTCCGGCTCCAGGTCGGCGATGATCTCCATGGCCCGGATCTTCGGCGCACCGGAGACGGTGCCCGCGGGGAATGCGGCCCGCAGCGCGTCGAGAGATGTCTTGCCATCGCGCAGCCGGCCGCTGACCGTCGACGAGATGTGCATCACATGCGAGTAGCGCTCGACCTCCATCAGCCGGTCGACGTTGACTGTGCCCGGCTGCGCCACACGCCCCACATCGTTGCGTCCGAGGTCGACGAGCATCACGTGCTCGGCCCGCTCCTTCAGGTCGTTGAGGAGCTCTTTCTCGAGCCGCGCATCTTCGGCGATGTCAGAGCCTCGCCTTCGCGTGCCCGCCAGCGGCCGCGTCTCGACGCGCCTCCCCTCGACCTGGACGAGCTTCTCGGGCGAGGTGCCGACGACGTGCCGGTCGCCGCCCAACGCGAGAAAGAACATGTAGGGCGAAGGGTTGATCGCGCGCAGGCAGCGATAAACGTCGAAAGGTGCCGCGCCAAGCGGCTTATGGAATCGCTGCGAGACGACGACCTGGAACGCGTCGCCGCCCATGATGTGCTCGCGTGAGGCGTCGACCATCGCGTGGAACTGGCCCTGCGTCACGTTCGACTGCCACCTGGCGCCATCCACGCCGCCTGGCGGCGCGGGGGGCTGATCGCCCGCCAGCCGCTTTTCCATGCCGTCAATCCGCGCGATCGCATCGTCATACGACTCGCGGTCCGGCCGGTGAATCGTCAGCAGCTGCAATCGCCGCGTGACGTGGTCGAACACGGCCAGGTCCTCGGCCCGCACGAATGAGCTCTCCGGCATCGGCGGCGGCGCGCCTCTCGCGACCGGAATTCGCTCGAAGTGGCGCGCGGTCTCGTAGCCCAGGTAGCCGACCGCGCCTCCATGGAATCGCGGGATGCCTTTGACCGGCGCCGTCTCCTCGCCGGCGACCGTGGCCAGCGCCAGCAGCGGGTTGCCCTCGCCCAGCTCGAGCGGGCGTGCCGAGACGCCGATGAACGAGTAGCGAGCCAGCCGCTCGCCGCCCTCGACGCTTTCCAGGAGGAAGCCAGGCTCGCCCGGCGGACACAGCAGGCTGTACGCGCGGACAGGGGTGAGCATGTCGGCGAGGATCTCTCGATAGACCGGGACGAGCGCATGGTCTCGCGCGAGCGCCCGCGCTTCTTCGCGGGTGGGAGTGCAGTCTCTCATCTGTTCTTGTATCCCCTTGTCTCTGGCTATGCCGCGCCACTCTCTGTGGTGGCGCCGGAGCGCAAACCTTATCAGACCGAGATCAGTGCTTCGCTTTTGCCTTCATCTCTCTCTTGACCGCGCGGGCCTCGGCCATCGTCTCGGCCGAGTCGACGTCCGCCACGGTGTGCCAGCCGGCTGCGTGCTTCTCCCAGCCCGGCGGCTTGACCCCGAACTTCTTGGCGAGAACGGCGACCAGGATCTTCGTTTTCATCTCGCCAAATCCGGGCAGGGCTG
>VBGE01000030.1 GCA_005880345.1 Chloroflexota bacterium
TCAAGCCCAGCACGCGTGCCTGGTTCGAAACGGCGCGCAACTACGCGCTGTTCGCCAACGAAGGCGGCGCGTACGACGACCTGCTCACGTACATGCGCCAAAACCGGATGGTATGAGCTCGCAAGCGCAAGCCGCGCGCAGCCTGATCAGCGTCGGCCGCCCTGGAGACGCACTCAGGGTTCTGCTCCAGGCGCTCGCCTCGTCCCCGGAGGACGCAGACCTGCACTGCCTGCTTGCAAACGCCTACATCGCATTGAACCGGCCGAAAGAGGCGCTCGACGCCGCGACCCAGGCCGTCCTGCTGGCGCCTCAAGAGGAATGGGCGCACCGGCTGCGCTCCATCGCGCTGCGCCAGCTCGGCCGCAAGAAGGAATCGGTCGGCGCCGCGAGAGAGGCTGTGCGCCTCGCGCCTGAAGATGGCTACGCCCGCAAGACGCTGTCGGAGGCCTACCTCGTCACCGGCAAGGTCGATGATGCTTACCTCCAGGCGCTCGAGACCGTGCGCCTGATGCCTGCTTCCGCCGACTCCTTCGACGTCCTCGGACGCGCGCTCCTGCATAAAAGGAAATTCAAGGAAGCCGAGGCGAACTTCCGGCGCGCGCTCGAGCTCGACGCCACCGACGCAGTGGCGCACAACAACCTCGGCGTCGCGCTGCAGCGGCAGGGCCGCCGCGTCGAGGCGGTCAATGCGTTCAATGCCGCGGCCAGGATCGACCCTTCGTTCGACACGGCGAGAAAGAACCTGTATTCGGGAACACGCGTGCTGCTCGGCGGTGGCTCGCTGGTCTTCATCGTCCTGCTCGGTATCCGCCTGTCGGTAGTCATCAACGTCAGTCAACGCTCGCCTATCCTGGGTGTGTTCGCCGGCGGGCTGGTCGTGCTCGCCATCGCGCTCTACATCCGCCGCTACAAACCCTTCACCCGCAAGCAGCTGCCGCCGACCGCGGTCGCGTATTACAAGGCGGAGACGCAACGCCTGCGTCGAGCCGACAGACCGCTTCTTCTCCTGAGGCTCGCGAGCTTCCTCATCCTGGCCGCGATGGTTGCGCTGGCAGTTGTGCTCGACGCTCCATATTTGGTCCTGATCGCGGTCGCGATCACCGCGGCCTGGTACTGGCTCAGCCCCCGGGTATGGCGGCGCTTCGTCCAGCGCGGATGACGGCGACTTCCTGAACGATGTCCCACACCTAGTGCGCGATTTCTTGCTCACGCTCGATGAGCTTCGCGCGCGCGGCGGTGGCAAGTGGCGGCGTCATCCGGCGGACGTCCTGCCGGCGTTCGTCGCCGACATGGACTTCAAGGTCGCGCCCGCTGTGCAGGCGGCGCTGCAGCGCTTTGTCGACCGCCAGGACTATGGCTACGGTTCGATGGACGACGTAGATGTCCTCTACGACGCTTTCGCGGGCTGGATGTCGCGTCGTCACGGCTGGCGCCCTGATCCAAAACAGACGATCGCGCTCGCGGACGTGGTCCAGGGTATCGTGGCCACGCTCGTCGCGTTCTCCGCGGCTGGCGAGGGCGTGATCGTGCAGACGCCCGCCTACCCGCCGTTCCTGCGCACAGTCGCGGGCAGCGGACGCCGCCTGGTCGAAAACCCGCTGCTCGACACGGGCGAGCATTTCGAGATCGACCTCGATGGGCTGGAGCATGCCGCGGGCGAGGCGCGCCTCCTTCTCTTCTGCAGCCCGCACAACCCGACGGGCCGAGTGTTCACGCGGGAGGAGCTCGAACAGGTGGCCGGCATCGCGCGGCGGAGCGATCTCGTGATCGTCTCCGACGAGATCCACGCCGACCTGGTCTTTCCGGGAGCCAAGCACATCCCGATGGAGACGATCGCGCCGGAGCGAACCGTGACCCTGACCTCCGCGACCAAGAGCTTCAACATCCCTGGCGCGCGAGCCGCGGTCGTGCACTTCGGCGACGCGCATTTGAAAGAGCGATTCGTGGCAGCGCTGCCCGATTTCCTGCTCGGCCGGCCCAGCCGGTTTGGATCCGACGCCACGGTCGCCGCGTGGACGCAGTCGGAGGTCTGGCTCCACGAGCTGATGGCCTACCTCGAAGCCAACCGCCACACCGTGAGCCGCTGGGTCGAGTCGCGCACCGGCGTCGGCTATCACCAACCCGAGGCCACCTACCTCGCGTGGTTCGACTTTCGAAGCTTTGGCCTCGAGCCCGACCCTTACACCTTCTTCCTCGAAACCGGGCACGTGGCGCTGTCGAACGGGGCCGACTTCGGCGGACCTGGCGCCGGCCACGTCCGCCTCAACTTCGGCACCTCGGCCGAGATCCTCGAAGAGATCCTCAGCCGGATGTCACGTGCAATCGACCGCGACTAGCGTTCCATCTCGGCGCGCACGTAGTCGAGAAACTGGTTGCGGCGCGCGTCGTTCTGAAACGTGCGGAAGGAGAACAGCTGCGCGTCGGCGAAGAACTGCGTCCGGTCCGCGCCCATCCGCGTGTTGAGTGCGACCTCCTGTGTCGTCTTCTTCTCCGCCTGCCGGCGGAGCTTGTAGGCCGCTCGCTCGGCGGCCGACACCGCTCGCGACTTGGTGAAGCCAAGGACGAGAACTCCGAGCCACACGATCATTGTCGTGAACACGGTCAGCGCCACGGACTCCAGGAGGGCCGCCAGCACGTCGCCCGCAGTGACATAGAGGAACCAGAAGCGCAGCGCGCCGATCGCGACGAGGCCCACGATCAACGCCGCGATGGTTACGCCGCGGCGCCATCCGGATTTGAAATGGGTGACCGCCCACATGCCCGCCCCGAGCGCGCCGACGATGACGGCCGTGATGCCCCAGGTCGGAAACTCACTGAGGCCGAAGGTCTGGGCGGCGAGGTTCGCCGGCAGCGTGTCGAGCAGGACCAGCAGAGTGGCGAGCAGCACCCCTGCGCCGTAGCTGAGCCTGTGGCGCCGGTACTCGTCGTCGGAGCGCGCGATGCGACCGGCGTCGATCTCGGCTTCCGCGGCCCTCTGCGTGAGCGTGGTCAGCTCCGCCCGAAGCGACTCGAGGCGGTGCGAGTCCGCCTTCAGGTCCTGGAAGTCGCGCGCGACGCGCGGCTTGGCCAGGAAATCTCGCATCGTTCCGATATGCCCGTCCGGTCCGCCCATCTCGAGCGGCGCCGGCGGCCCGATTCTTTCGATCGATTCCATCTCTCCCTCCGTGCTGGTTTCTACTGGTTGACGACCTGTGCGAGCTGCAACTGAGTGAGCGCCACGTCCAGCACGCTCACCGACGCCGCTCCGGCGCTCTTGCCCGCGGCCGTCCACGCGTTTCCTGCCGCGGGGTCGGCGACGTTGGCGATGACGAGGTCGATCCCGGCCAGGCTGTGCGGCGCAAACGCCCCCGGGCCGCCGTCGGCGCCGCCGAGTATCAGCAGCGTCCGCCGGCCCTGCAGGCCCTGCAGCGTCGTCACCCCGAGGATGATCGAGGCCGAAAGCGCCTGGCCAGGCGTGGTGGCCGTCCCCGTCGCCATCGTCCCCGCCTTGGCGTCGAGCGTCGCTGTGACCTGCGACTGCCACGGCTGGACCGCCCTTTCGGCTTCCGCGCGCCAGGCCGCGATGCGTGCGTCGTTCGTGGCCTTGTTGGCCGCGACGGTGCGGTTGTACTCGGCCTGCTGGAAGTCGGTCGGGTTGCTGGGCTCATGCGGCGCCTGGAGCAGGACGGGCAGCGGGGGGCCGGCCGGGGCACGGCTCACCAGGGCCAGCGGATCCTGCGCTCCGCGATCCGGCAGCGTGACCTTCTCGCCCTGGTAGATCAGGCCGAAGTTCCGGCCCGACAGGGGCCCGAACTGCGGGTTGGCGGCCTCGATCTCGGCCAGCGTCAGGCCGTTCGCGCCGGCGATCGAGCTGAGGCTGTCGCCGCGCCGCACCACGTACGTGCCCGCGACGTGCGCCTGCATCAGCATCACGACCAGCGCCTCGCCTGGGCTGGCGCCCGCCCGCACCACGCCCCCGAGCTGGTGCAGCTGGTCGGGCAGGGTGCCCGACGTGGGGTCGACGATGGCGACCAGGATGAGCGGGGGCGGGGGCTTGTAGGTGACGGAGTTGGCCTGCCGGCCACCCGCCGTGCATGCCACCAACCCGAAAAGCAGGACCGCCAGCAGCCTTTTCACGGACCTTCGATTGCCCCATCGGTGAACGCGCCGACTTTTGCGCGTACGCGGTAAAGGGATGTTTTCTAAGGATTTGCCGCGGGGGTCCCCTGGCGCGCGGTCGGCTGGGCCAGGCGAACGGGCTTTCGGTCCCCGATTTTCCGGATAGTCCGGACTATCCGAGGTTTGGCGTGAAGGTGGGGCCGGTTCGTCCGGACTATCCGGACGTAAGCCTCGGCCGCGAAGCGGCCGAGCGGCACTTCGAGCGCGCGCTCGGCCTCTGGCGGCGCAGAGTCAAACGACCGGCTGGGCGGTTACTTCTTAGCGGAAGCGGATCCGGCTGTCTCGACCGCTTCCACGGCGTCCGGCGCCTCGACGATCTCGCCCTCGATGTTGACCTGGATCTCGTTGCTGACCACGAACTTGCCGTCCAGAATGGCGTCGAAGCGCATCCCGAACTCCTTGCGGTTGATCTGCGTCTCGGCCGCGTAGCCGATGCGGTGTCCCATCGCCGGGTCGTTGAACTCGCCGTACTTCACGACGTTCAGCGTCACCGGCTTGGTCGTGCCCTTGATGGTCAGGTCGCCCGTGACGCGGTAGCGGTCACCGCCCGCGTGCTCGATCTTGGTGCTCT
>VBGE01000031.1 GCA_005880345.1 Chloroflexota bacterium
TCATGATCGCGGTGATGGCGCCGGCGAAGCGACGACCTTCGTCGGAGTCGTAGGCGAGACCCATCGACATCAACAGGGCGCCGATGTTGGCGTAGCCCAGACCCAACGGCCGCAGCGCCTCGGAGTTCTTCCCGATGGCCGGAGTGGGGTAGGAGGCGCTGGAGACCAGGATCGCCTGGCCCGTGAACGTCACGTCGACTGCGTGCTGGAGACGCTCGACGTCGAACGTGCCCTGCTCGCCCTGGAACTTCATAAGGTTCAGGGACAGCAGGTTGCACGCGGTGTCGTCGAGGAACACGAACTCCGAACAGGGGTTGGTGGCATTGATCCGGCCCGTGTTCGGGACCACGTTCCAATCCTGGATCGTGCTGTCGAACTGCAGGCCGGGGTCACCGCAGATCCACGCGGCGTCGGCGATCTCCCGCCACATGTCGCGCGCCTTGTAGGTGTCGATGGTGCGGCCGTCGACGACCGCCTTCGTCTGCCATTCCTTGTCGTCGATCACCGCGCGCATGAAGTCATCGGTGACACGCACGGAGTGGTTGGCGTTCTGGAACTGGACCGAGTCATAGGCGCCGCCAGGCACGTTGAAGCCGACGTTGTAGCCCGCGTCGATCAGCGCCCACGCCTTC
Source organism: Chloroflexota bacterium (assembly GCA_005880345.1). Taxonomy (GTDB): domain Bacteria; phylum Chloroflexota; class Dormibacteria; order Dormibacterales; family Dormibacteraceae; genus 40CM-4-65-16. The sequence goes on from VBGE01000031.1 coordinate 633, forward strand.
TTCTCCTCCTCCGCCTTGGAGTGGATGAAGTCCATGACATCGGGGTGGTCGGCGTTGAGGATGACCATCTTGGCCGCGCGCCGGGTCGTGCCGCCTGATTTGATCGAGCCGGCGAACGAGTCGTAACCCTTCATGAAGGAGACCGGGCCGGAGGCGGTGCCTCCGCCCGACAGCTGCTCCTTGGACGAGCGCAGGACCGACAGGTTGGTGCCTGTCCCGCTGCCAAACTTGAAGAGCATGCCCTCGGTCTTGGCCAGGTCCAGGATCGACTCCATGTTGTCTTTGACCGCGTTGATGAAGCACGCGGAAGCCTGCTGCTGGCGGCCCGGCACGCCGATGTTGAACCAGACGGGGCTGTTGAACGAGGCGTGTTGGGTGACCAGCAGATAGCGGAGCTCCTGACTCCAGTTCTCGGCGTCCTCCTCAGCGGCGAAGTAGCCGCCCTCGCGGCCCCACTTCGCCAGCGTGTCCACGACGCGGTCGATGATCTGGCGGACGCTCGTCTCGCGCTCGGGGCTGCCCGGGCTGCCTCGGAAGTACTTCTGGGCGACCACGTTGATGGCCAGCTGCGACCACGAGCGGGGGACTTCCACGTCCTTCTGCTCGAAGATGACCTGGCCCTTCTCGCCGGTGATCGACGCCGTCCGCCGCTCCCACTCCACCAGGTCGTAGGCGTGGCTGCCCGGAGGTGTGAAGTAGCGGCCAAAGCGCAAGCCTTTGGCTTTGCCATGTCCGTTGCCGTTGCCATTACGGACAGTTCGGGCCCCGCTGATGTCGGCGAGATTCTTGGCCATCTGTGAGAAAAGCCTCCTTAAATCATCCCCGGAAAGGGTGTATTTGAACCGGATTGGTGCGACGTGGGATGGGTCGTTGAGCTATTTCGTTTGGGGATGCAAGAGGCCCCAGAGCATGCCCGCCACTTATGCCCCAGGGCCTCGTTTGAACGACCCTGAATATACGATTGGCTTTTGGGCTTGTCAAGACCAAAACACAACATATTTGGCCTTGATGAGCCTTTACCCCCAACATGTTGGTGGATTACCTGTGGAAAGGTCTTGGGATGAGTTGGGCACAGGGTGGGTACGGCCTGGGGGAAACCGGTCACCTCGAGCCCTACTGAACCGAGTCGATCAGGGCGAGGCGGAGGGTGTCTGTGGAAAGCTCGGCCGGCCCTGCGGGGGAAGCTGTGGAAACCTCGTCCACAGAGCCTTCCAGGATCTGGACGCCCCGGACCGAGGCCCGGATCTTGGCCGAAGCCTGCTTGCCCTCGGTGTAGGCGTTCTGGAGGACGGTGAGGGAGCGCTGGAGCCGGTTTTCCAGAACACCCTCCAGGACGTCGACCTGGCGCTCCATGTCGATGAGGGCCGACTGCAGCTTTTCCATGTCGACGGTGCGGGCGAACTGCAGGTGCAGCTGGTACAGCGTGAGCAGGTAAGGGAGGGCCATCGCATAGCCCACGACCATCACGTGGCGCATGTGGGCGCTGACGATCGCGCTCCGGCATACGTCGTAGGCGGCGTCGGGGATGACCGCCAGGGCGAACGGAGTGGTCAGGGCAGGGTCGATGTACTGGCCGACCTCGCGCACGCGCCGCTCGACCTCTCGCTCGACCTGGCCGGTCAGCTGGGCGCGGCGGTTGGCGTCCACGCCAGGCTCGGCCAGCTGCTCGAGGGCGACGCTGGACACCCACTTCGAGTCCATGGGAAGCAGCTTGCCGCCGGGGAGGCGAAGGGCAAGCTCGACGACCTTGCCGCCGACCCAGACGTTGCGCTGCAGCATCTCGGGCGGAAGGTGTCGGAGCGCCTCCTCCAGGATGTGCTCCCCGGCCGAGCCGCGGCTCGAGCTGCCGGCGATCACGCTTTCCAGCCTCTTCAGGCTGGCGCGTGCCTCGTCCTCGATCGACTGGCGCGCCGACAGTGCCGAGCGGACACCCTCCAGCGCCGACTGCGTGTTGGAGAGGCGGTCGCGCAGCTCGGCCGCCCGCACCTCCTGTGCCTGGCCGCCGGCGTCGAGCCTCGCCTTGAGGTCGGCAACTTCGCGGACATGACCCTCGGTCCGGCGGCCGAGACCCCACACGAGGGCGCCGACGAACGCAATGCCGGCCAGGAGGCATACCAGTAGCAGCGCGAACAACAGTTCGAGCACCGACATATTGCGCATTGTAGCCCCGGTTCGGGGTATAGACAAGACCATTAACATGACCTCGATGGCCGAGATCCAGCCGCTGCCGGAAGCCGACCAGGCGCCGGACCGCATCCCTCTAGAAGAGGTGTACATGCGCATGGCGGAGGAGCTCGCCAAGCGCTCGACCTGCGCGCGGCTGCAGGTCGGCACCGTCATCACGACCCCCGACCTGACGCAGGTCCTGGGCATCGGCTACAACGGCAATGCGCGCGGCCTGCCCAACCGCTGCGACTCGACCACGCCTGGAGCCTGCGGCTGCCTGCACAGCGAGCAGAACGCGCTGATCAAGGCCGGCGCCCAGCTGCCGGGCAAGGTGATGTTCGTCAGCGCTTCGCCGTGCGTGATGTGCGCCAAGATGGCGATCAACGCCAACGTCAAGCGGGTCTATTACCGCGAGGCGTACCGCGACCCGGCCGGGCTCGACACGCTGCGCCAGGGTGGGGTGGAGGTCATCCACTACAACCGCTGGCGCGACCTCTGGCGGTAGAAACCGCTTCGAGCTTCCGGCGTCAGTCCCGGGCGATCTCCCAGCCTGTCGCGGTCTGGACGAGACGCGGCTCGACCACAGGGATGTCTTGGAGCGCGCGGGCGCGGGCGAACAATGAGTCGACGTCCGGATCTTTCGCGACTGACTCCAGGACCGCCTGTGTCGCATACACGAGCGTGATCTCCGGGTCGGCGAGCGCCTGGGCCGGCGACAGCCACAACCAGTCCACGACCTCGCCCTCCTGCGGCATGACCGACTGCGCTTCGGGCATCCGCGCCAGGTAGAACCGCGCGTCGAACCGCCGCCGCAGCAACGCCGGCGTGACCCACCGCGCGAACATCACGAGCCCGTCGAAGTCCGGTGTCAGCCGTGCCTCATGCAAAGCATCCGCGAATGAGGCCCCACCCTCGACGAGCGTGCGCACTCGCTCCGCATCCGCCTCGCGTGCCTCCGTCGCCAGCAGGATGCCCGCCTCCTCGAACAGCTCGCGGACGGCGGCGGCGCGAAGCTCATCTGGAAATGACCGGTCGTCCTCATGCACGGTCCCGCCCGGAAACACATACGCGCCTGGCGCGAAGTCCGCGCCTCCCGGCCGCTGCACCATCAGCAGCTCCCATGGATCGCCCGCGCGCACGAGCAGCACGGTCGCCGACGGTCGCGGAGTGACCGGCGGACCTTCGTTGATCGCGGTGGGCGGGAGCACCTCACTAGGATCGTCGAAATGGATCTGGGCATCGCGGGCAAGGTCGCGCTCGTCACCGCCGCCACTCGAGGCATCGGGCTTGCGATCGCGCAGGCCCTCGCGCGCGAGGGAGCCCGGGTCTCGGTCGTCGCCCGGACGGAAGCCGACGTCAAGAGGGTTGCTGCGTCTCTCGATGGGTACGGAGTGACCGCGGACGTCACCACCGACGCAGGCTGCCGTAAGTCGGTCGAGCAGACACGGGAGCACCTCGGCCCGATCGACATCCTGGTCAACAATTTCGGCGCGCGAGCCGGGACCTCGTGGCAAGACACCGGACCGAAGGAATTCGAGACAGCGTTCGCCGGCAACGTCACCGTGAGCCTGCGCATGACGCAGCTCGTCCTGCCCGGCATGATCGAGCGCGGGTGGGGACGCGTTGTTGTAATCACGTCGGTCTATGGCCGCGAGGCAGGCGGCCCGCCGGCCTACAACGCCGCGAAAGCTGCCGAGACCAGCATGGTCAAGGCCCTCGCCCGCGAGGTCGCGGCCAAAGGGGTCACCGTGAACGGCGT
>VBGE01000032.1 GCA_005880345.1 Chloroflexota bacterium
AAACGCGAAAGCGCGTAGGCGCCGGTCGCGGAGCCGATCAGGCCCGCGATCATCGTCCCGATGGAGACGCCGAGGCTGTTGCGCAGCCAGGTCGGGAACGGGATCTTGGTGAAGATGTACGTGAAGTTGTCCAGCGTCGGGTGGTCAGGCCACAGGCTGAGGGACAGGCTGTACAGCGACTGCCCCGGCCGGAACGCGGCTTGGACGACGAAGAAGGCCGGGAACAAGGCGAAGATCGTCATCGCGATCAGGAAGATGTAGATCAGGAGCGGCACGCCGAACCTGCTGACGACCTTCACCGCGCCTCCTCCCTGACCAGGCCGCTGAAGCGAAGGCTGCCCAGCGTGACGCCGAAGAGCAGCGCGAAGATCACGACCGCGAACGCCGCGATGTAGCCGAAGTTGAAGAGCTGGAACGCCTCACGCAGGGCGTACACCATCACGAACTCGGTCGCCCCTGGCTTGGCCGCGCTCGTGAACGGACCGCCGAGCGTGATCAGGAATGCGGTGTTGAGCGTATTGAAGGTCAGGATCGCGCTGAGCACCGTGGCCGGCAGGATGGCCGGGCGAAGCAGGGGCAGCGTGATGCGCCAGAACTTCCTCCAGGCCGTGGCGCCGTCGACGGCCGCGGCTTCGTAGAGCTCGCTCGGGATGCTCTGCAGCGCGCCGAGGATGACGACCATGAAGAACGGGTACGACATCCACAGGTTGGCGAGCACGATCGAGCCGAACGCCCAGTTCGGGTCGGTCAGCCACGGCAGCGTGGCCTGCGGACCGGCCACCACCCGGTAGAGCTGGTTCAGCGTGCCGAACTCGCCGTTGAAGAAGAACTTCCAGACGAGCGCGGTGATGTAGCTCGGCACCGCCCAGGGCACGATGAGCGCAACGCGCCAGAACGCCTTGAAGCGGATCGCGGGATGGTTCAGCGCGAGCGCGGTCAACATGCCGAGGGCGAGAAACAGCGGGATGCAGACCGCGACGAAAAGAAAGGTCCTCCCCAGGACGATGAAGAAGTCGGCGTCGAACGTCTTGAGCAGGGTCTGGTAGTTGAGCAGCCCGACGAACGAGTAGTGGCGGAAGTGATAGAGGTTCTGGTTCGTCGCCGAGATGAAGACGTTGTAGAGGATCGGGTACAGGCTTATCAGCCCGACGCCGATGATCATCGGCGTCAGGTAGGTGAGCGTGGTCCACGCCCTGACCCGATACATCTAGATCGGCGAGGGCGGCGACACGAGCCGCCGCCCCCTCCCGTCAGTCACGACGCTACTTGAGCTGGCCTACGTTTTTCTCTGCCGCGGATTGGGCGTCGGTCAAGGCCGCATCGACAGACTGCTTGCCCGTCCACACTGCCTCCAGCGCCTTCGCGACCGGGTCCCACAAGGCCGACATGAATGGTGTGTTCGGAAGAGGCACGCCGTTCTTCACCTGCGCGCCGAACCCTGCGATGTCCGTGATGGCCTGCACCTGCGGGTCGTTCAGGGCCAGCTTGTTGGCCGGGATCTCACCGGTGCCGAGGACCATCGTGGTCTGGTTGGCCTGGTTGGTGAAGAATTTCATGACGTCGACCGCGAGCGCGGGGTTCTGCGCGTACGCGCCGAGCATCAGGGTCTTGACCCCGACGAAGGGCGACGCCGGCTTGCTGTTCGCCTTGATCGTGGGCAGCGTGGCCAGGCCGTAGTCGACGCCGGCCTTCTTGTAGTCGGCCACAGACCACGGGCCGTTGATGATCATCGCGGCCTTGCCTTCCTTGAACAGCGTGTCAGCGATGCCGTAGTCGACGCCGGAGGGCATCAGGCCCTTGTAGCTCGAGACGTAGTTGAAGCCGGCCTTGGTGCCGGTCGTGTTCAGGCCGACGGTCCCGTCCGCCTTGACGTAGTAGCCGCCGGAGCCGTAGATCCATGGCGCCTGGAAGTACGCGTCCTTGGGGTTCCAGACGACGCCGTAAGCACTCGGGTGGGTCAGGTGGTAATCCTTGGCAAATGCGTACAGGTCGTCGGTGTTCTTCGGGATCTGCGCGCTGGTGATCAGCTTCTTGTTGTAGATCAGCGTGATGGCCTCGACCGCCTCCGGCATGCCGAAGATGTGGCCGTCAAACGTCGCCGCGTCGACCGCGGCCGAGCTGAACTGCGAGCTCATGTAGCCCTTGTCCACGCCGTCGAGCCCGTCCATCGGCTTGATGGCGTCGAGCTTCACCCACTTCCCGATCTGGTCGTCCACCCAGGCCACGATGTCCGGCCCCTGCCCGGCGCCGGCGGCCGTGGTCACCGCGTCCGTGAGGTTGGGCTTGTGGACCAGGTTGATCGTGACGTTCGGGTAGAGCTTCGTGTACTGGTCATAGATCGCCTTCTTGGTGTCGAGGTACGTGCCCTCGTAACCGTGCCAGATCGTGATCGTGCCGCTGCGCGTCAGGGTCGGGCCGTTGTTGGTGGGAGCGCTGCCCCCACAGGCGGCGACCAACATGGTCAGCAGCGCGAGAGCCGCGACCCCCGCCGGTTTACCCCATCGGATCCAGGCCATCTACGTCTCTCTCCTCCCAAGCAAAACCCCGTGCGGTCCGTCGGACCATGGTTCGAGCACCGGGGCTAAAACGGTTTAGGGGAATCTAGTCCCGGCCCCAATCCCTGTCAAGGACGAATTCGGCCGCTGTTCGAGGACGCTCGTGGAGACTCGGTATCTTTTCCAGCAGTGGTCCAGAGCACGAAGCTGCAGGGCACCGACCTCGAGTTCTATCCGCTGCACGACCTCGCGAGGGCAGGAATCGAGGACCCCTCCGGCCTCCCGGTCACCGTCAAAGTCCTCCTCGAAGGCCTGGTGCGGCTCGCGGAAGCCGGGGTCACACCCGAGTCGAACATCGGGGTCCTCGCGCACTGGCCCGCGGTGCCCCCGGCCGGAGCCGAGCTGCCGTTCCTGCCGGCGCGTGTCCTGATGCAGGACTTCACCGGCGTGCCGGCCGTCGTCGACCTGGCGGCCATGCGCTCGGCGATGCAGCGCGCGGGCAAGGACGCCGGCAAGGTGGACCCGCTCGTGCCCGTCGACCTGGTCATCGACCATTCGGTGCAGGTCGACTCGTTCGGGTTTCGCGACTCCTACACGCGCAACATCCAGAAGGAGATCGAACGCAACCGCGAGCGCTACTCGCTCCTGCGCTGGGCGCAGCAGGCGTTTCACAACTTCTCGCTGGTGCCGCCCGGCATGGGCATCTGCCACCAGGTGAACCTCGAATACCTCGCCAGGGTCGTGCAGGTGCGCGACATCAAAGGACGCAGGGTGGCGATCCCCGACACCCTCATGGGCACCGACTCCCACACGACGATGGTCAACGGCCTCGGCGTGCTGGGCTGGGGCACAGGCGGCATCGAGGCCGAGGCCGCGATCCTGGGCCAGCCTGCCTACCTGGCGACGCCCATCGTGGTCGGCGTGCGTTTCATCGGCGCCTTGCGCGCCGGCACCACCGCGACCGACCTCGTGCTGACCCTCACCGAGATGCTGCGCAAGCACGGCGTCGTCGACAAGTTCGTCGAGTTCTGCGGCGACGGCCTGTCGACGCTGTCAGTGCCCGACCGCGCGACCCTCAGCAACATGTGCCCTGAGTACGGGGCGACCTCGGCGCTTTTCCCGGTGGACCAGCAGACGCTGCGCTACCTGGAGGTGACCGGTCGCGACCGCGAGCAGATCGAGCTGGTCGAGCGCTATACGAAGGAGCAGGGCCTCTTCCGGGTCGACGGCGCTGCGGCGCCGAAGTTCACCGAGCTGCTCGAGCTCGACCTGAGCCAGGTGGAGTCGAGCATGGCCGGACCGAAGCGGCCGCAAGACCGCGTCGCGCTGCCGGACGTGTGGAGCAGCTTCTCCACTGTCTTCACCCCGGGACCGCGGCCGGAGCCCGAGGCGATCTCGCGTCTGACCGAGGAAGGCGGACCCATCGACGGCCGCGCCACAGTGGCGGTGCACGCCAAGCACGAGGCCAAGGTCGAAGACGGCTGCGTGGTCATCGCCGCCATCACGAGCTGCACCAACACATCCAACCCGTCCGTGATGATCGCGGCCGGCCTGCTCGCGAAGAAAGCTGTGGAGCTGGGCCTCACCGTGGACCCCTACGTCAAGACGAGCCTCGCGCCCGGATCGCGCGTGGTCACGGACTACCTGAAGACGGCGAACCTGCTCGAGCCGCTCGAACAGCTCGGTTTCTTCCTCGTCGGGTACGGGTGCACGACCTGCATCGGCAACTCGGGCCCGCTCGCGAGCCCAGAGATCGAGGCCGCGGTGACGAAGGAGAACCTGTCGGTGGTCGCGGTGCTCTCGGGCAACCGCAACTTCGAAGCGCGCATCCACCCGCTGGTCAAGGCAAGCTACCTCGCCTCGCCGCCTCTGGTCGTTGCGTTCGCGCTCGCGGGCACCGTGCACAGAGACCTCACGAAAGACCCGGTTGGACAGACGCCTGACGGCAAGCCGGTGATGCTGTCCGACCTGTGGCCTTCGC
>VBGE01000033.1 GCA_005880345.1 Chloroflexota bacterium
TCGTCCACAACAACTGCTACTCGAACTACGGCACCACCAACGCACGAGAGGCTGCACGGCTTCTGGCAGATTTGCAGGCGTGACCAGCCCCTCCGGCGCCTTTGGCGCCACCTCCCCATAAATGGGGAGGACAGATTATCGGTCCATGTGTTTGCGGCACCATGCTTCGAGTCCCGCGCCGTCGCGCCACGCCTGGGCCACGCGGTCGCGCGCCTTCGCAGTCGCGATCCACGGCCCGGCGGGCCATCGCTTCCAGTAGATGAGGCGCTTGTGCTTCAGGAGATCGCCGCGAGGATGGTCCTGCGGATATGGCGACGGCACACGCTTCAGCTCCTGCCCCTCGACGTCATAACCCTTCCGGCGCAGCTCGTCGACGATCCGCACGAGCTCCGTGCCTGACCTGTTGTCGGCCACGGCTGCCCGCAGGCGCTTGAGCTGCACATCCTCGACCATGTAGCGCCCGCCTGCGGCGACCAGACCGTCGGCGTCGAGCGCGATGTAACCGCCCTTTTCGCAGTCGGCATAGATGTTCAGCTTGTACGGAGACTTGTCCGCCGAGAAACGGATGTCGCGGTTCGGCCGCGAGATCCGGCGCGGCGGCCCGAACTCGTCCTCCAGGTCGGCCAGCAGGGCTACCAGCGGCGACTTGACCTCATCCTCGTACTGGCGGCGGTGGGCCTCGAAGTAAGGCTTGTTGTTGTTGGTTCGCAGGCCGAGGAAAAAGCCTCTGAAGTCGCCCTTCCAGCCTGTGAACTTGCCCGCCATGCGGGCTAGGTTAGGCGGTCGCCTTGGCTTGTCGCTCGCCGCCGGCGCGGCCGAGGAGCTCTGTCAGCTCGGCGATCTTGATCGAGTCGAGAGCGCCAACAGCCTGGGGAATTTCGCGGCCCAGGCCGGCGTCCAGGCCAGGACTGGCGAGGCGCTCGAATTTCGCGAGTGCGGCCGCCCAATCCAGTGGGCGCGTGCGGGCAAAGCCGAAATAGTCCGTGGTCTCGGCCGTCAGCTCCGAGCCGTCGCGCATCACGACTTTGACCCTGCACGGCATCTGGTCTGGATAGCGCGTGCTCAGCTCGTCGCGCTGGCGCACGAAGACCCGCTGCAGGAGATCCTGCACGTCACTGCGCCTGACTCGCTCCTCGACGAGCTGCTCGGGCCAGACGTCTCCATCGAGCAACGCCACGGCACATAGATAAGGAAGCGAATGGTCGGCCTGCTCCTTGCTGGCGACGAACGTGCGGTCGCCCGCCTCCCCGCCGCCGACGATGTTGTGCACCTGCTTGAAAGCGTCGACCTCCACGTGCGCCACGTTTTCGGCGTGGATGCCGTGCCGTGCACGAAGCTCGAGCAAGCACTCCAGGGCCGACTGCGTGTGGCCCTCGGCGTTGTAGCGCTTGATCGAGCTCTCCGTGAAGCGGCCGAGCGATTCTTTCGCCCAATCGACCTCGATTCGCTCACCGACCACCTCCTCCCAACCCTGGGGCCCTTCCATGAGGTTGAGCGGACCCGTGATGCCCCTGGTCGCCAGCAGTGTCATGTGCATACAGGACATCGCGGCCTGGGCTGACGCAAATCCCTTCCAGTTCGACAGGCGGCCAGTCCGGATCACCCACAGAGTGTTGGTGGCGCAGGCGCACAGGGCGATCGCGTTGGCGCCCTGGCGCCGGTCGAGGCCGAGCGCATTGATGCAGCCGGCCGGGATTGAAAACGCCAGATGCGTGACGTGATCGAAACCCTTCTCCTGGAGGGGCGCGCGCTGGCTGACGATGGCATGGACCTGGTATGCGGTCGCGAGGGCGGTCAGAAACTGGCGACCGGACGCGCCGGCCATCTCTGCCGCGGCGAGCGTGGCGGCGAAGTTGTCGGACGGGTGGAAGCTCTGGCCGCGGACCATGAGGATGTCCATGAAGTCGAGGTAGCGGACGAGGGAGCCGTTGTAGAAGGCGGCGCGGTCCGGCGCCGAGCGCCCTCCTCCGACCAGAGTGCACCACCCGGAACCGCCCAGATCGTCGGTCAGCAACCGCGCCGCCTGGACCGGGTCACGTCCGATGGCGCCGATCGCGCAGCCGATGGTGTCCAGGACGAGAACCTTCAGGTAAGGCAGCTTGTCGGCCGGGATGTCATCGAACGTGCGGCCGGCCGCCCACTCGGCCATCTGCTCGACCTTCTGCGGCTCGGGTGCTTCGTTTGGCGCCCGGACCGGCTCGCCCACAAATGGACAACGCCTCGGGCCGCGCGTTATCCCCGTATGCACGGGCTCAACTGGGCACAGCTTCGGGACCAGTGCCTGGTCGGGCTTTCGGTGGTCGCCTTTCTGTGGGTCGCGAGCCAGGTCATCGGGCGCGTCCTCCACATCGTGGTCGTCGTGCTGCTCGCTCTCGTCCTGGCCTATGCCCTGGAGCCGGCGCTGCGCCTGGCCCAGCGCGTGCTGCCGCGCGCGCTCGCGGCCCTGCTCATCTACGCGCTCGCGCTGGGCCTGATCGCGCTGGGCATCCTGCTGATCGTGCCGCCGGCGATCCAGGAGTTCGCGTCGCTCGCGGAAAAGCTGCCCGCCTACCTGGACCAGCTCAATGGCTACCAGCCGCTCGCCGGCATCGACCTGGCAGGCTCGCTGCGCGGGATCGCCCAATCCGCGGTGTCCAGCGCCGTGGGCGTGGCCGAGGCGGTTGCCGGCGGAGTCGTCGACACCGCCCTCGTCCTGGTCCTCGGTTTCTGGTTCATGGTCGACGGTCGCCGGATGGTCGACATCGCCATGCGGGTCTTTCCCGACCGTCAGCGCGACAAGGCGCGCTTCGTTCAGGAGACCGTCAGCCAGGTCGTGGGCGCGTACATCCGAGGGCAGTTGCTCATGGCCGCGATCATCGGATTGTCGGCGGGCTTCGGGTCGTGGCTGCTCGGGGTGCGCTACCCGATGCTCATCGGCCTGCTCGCATTCCTCTTCGAGCTGATCCCGATGGTCGGCCCGATCCTGGCCTCGCTGCCCGCCGTCATGATCAGCCTCACCCAGCCGTGGCCTCTGGTTGTCTACGTGATCGTCTTCTTCGTCGCCATGCAGGTCATCGAGAACAACGTGCTCGCGCCGCGCATCACGGGAGGTGCCGTCGGCCTGCACCCTGTGGCGGCGCTGCTCGCCATCGTGGTCGGCGCCGATCTCGGCGGCGTCCTGGGCGCACTGTTCGCGGTCCCGGTTGCAGGAGTTGCCTCGGTCCTGATCGCCGCCATCTGGAAGGGCTGGCGCGGCGAGCCGGTGGTGGTCGAGCGCGCGGGAATGCGATTCCGGCTGCCGAAAAAGCGCGCCCCGGCATAGAAATGTCAAGCGGTATTGCTCCGCCCCGTCACGTTGCAAAAGCAGGAACTTAAAACAACGGGAGGAGACATATGCCGATCACCAACTCGCAGGAGAAGTTCGTCCACGAGCTGGCCGACATGTACGACGCGGAGCATCAGTTCCTCGAGGCGATGGGAAAGATGCGGGCACAGGCGACCGACGAGAAGCTGCAGACCATGCTCGAGGATCACATGCAGCAAACAGAGGAGCAGATCCGCAAGCTGGAAGACGTCTTTGCGGAAGCGGGCCAGGAGCCCGAGCGTCAGCAATGCATGGGCGCCAAGGGCCTGGTCGAGGAGGCTTCGAAGATGATGGAGGAGGCCGGCTCCGACGAGATCCTGACCGAGAATCGTGAGCAGGAGATCGCGACCGCACGCAAGCTGGAACGTCTCGCGCCAAAGCTGGGCAGAGCTGCCGCATAAGCAAAGAAAGGGCCGTCTCCCACGCGGGAGGCGGCCCTGCAATATGGCGCTCGAGCTCAGCTGGCGGCGATCCCTTCTTGATCGTCACCATCCGGGACGGAGGCGACCTGGATCCGGGTCAGCGACCCACCAGGACCGATGGCGAACACGTGGACCGTGCTGGACGTGCCGCTCTGGACGTAAAGGAACGCGCCGCCCGAGGCGGCCGAGTCGGTCGCGCCGGGGATGTTGTCCGCCGCGATCGGGTTGACGAGAACGGGCGTGCCATTGCCGGCGATGCGGTACTCGCTCACGTCGCCGCTGCCGGTGTTCGAGGTGTACTCGTAACCGGCCGCTGAGGTCACCCAGCAGAGCGCAGCCTGCGTGTCGCTGACCGGGGCGCTCACGGGCGTGATGGTGTTGTCCGGGTTGACCGTGAAAGTCTCGAGCGAGCTGCTGCCCGCAAAGCTCAGCACCATGCGGCCGGCGTGGTCGAAGACCCACGCAAAGGGCACCGGGCCGGCGGGATTCGCGACCGGAACGGCCGATGGCCGGCCGTCGTCGCCGATCGAAAACACGTCGACGGTGCCGTTGGTCTTGGTCGTCACGATCAGGTGCTCACCATCCGGCGTGAAGCCGATCTGCGCCGGGGAGCTCAAGAAGAACGGCGGGGTGGCGTTGGCCAGGCCCAGCGTGCGGGTCGATCCAGCGATCGGCTCCAGCCGTCCACCACCTTCGACCCGGTACCCGGAGACGAATCCGGCGCCGCCCGCGTCGAGCACGTACACCAGGTCGCCGTGCACGGCGATGCCGCTGGGGAACGGCCCGCCTGAAGAAAGGACCTGCGTGAGGTGCAGGCGGTCACCCTCGACTCGGAACGCCGACACCGTGTTGCTGCCGGCGTTGACCCCTATCAAGAGGTGCGCGTCGGGCACAAGCCGGAGCGAGCCCTGGCTCGCCAGCGGGTCTGAGCCCGCGCCCGTCTCGCGGCCGCCAAGCCCGCCCGTCGCATACGTCGTGAGATATCTCAGCGTGCCATCGCCGTTGCGGCGGTAGGCCGCGATGCCGTTACCGTCGGTCGAGTTGTTCTGCACGAACACCGCATGTCCCGCAGAACCGTCGTCGCCTTCCGCCGCCTGGGCGGGCACCGCCGCAAATGCAGTGGCGGCCATGGCGGCCGCCACGCCGAACAACCGGATCGGATTCTTCACGCATTCGCCTCCTTCGCGAGATGGATTGACGGATGCCACGCTGAAGGAGACGTATTGAGGGCTGGTGACGCGGCTTAACGCCGCCGACACAAATCGCCGAGCACTTATGCCGCGGGCAGGCTGAACCAGAAGCGCGTTGTGTGGTCCGTCGACTCCGCGCCCACCTTGCCGCCGGACGCCTCGACGATCTGCTTGACGATGGCCAGGCCGATGCCGGCGCCGCCGCGCCCTACGTCCCTTGACTTCTCGACGCGGTAGAAGCGCTCGAAAACATGCGGCAGGTCCTCCGCAGGAATGCCCTCGCCGCTGTTGGCGATGGCAACCACGACCTGCGTGCGGCGCGCCTCGGTCCAAATCGATGCCGCCCCTCCGGCCGGGGTATAGCGGGATGCGTTCTGCAGAAGGTTGGCCAGCACCTGAGCCACAGCGTTTGATCGCCTTCGCATCGAACGCGGGCCGCGCCACCTCCAACGCCGATCGCACCGCCTGCCCCAGGTCCATCGCCTCACACGCGCCGGGGGCGTCGCGCTGGCGGTTCTCGACGAGCGCGTCGAGCGAGCGCGAGAGGCGAACCAGCCGCTGGGCCTCTTCGTGCAGTGAGCCGAACTGCTCCGGGGTCGGCGCGATGACACCGTCGCGCAGCGCTTCGAGATAACCCTGCAGGTTCGTCAGCGGTGTGCGCAGCTCGTGTGCGGCGTTGACGATGAAGTCGTTCCTTTCGCGTTCCTGCTCGGCAAGGCTGCGCGCCATCTGATTGAAGGACTCGGCCAGCGAGGCCAGCTCCTCGGGGCCGCCGCCGGATACGCGCGCCTCATAGTCGCCACCTGCAATCCGCTCCGCCGCCCGCGCCATCTGCCGGAGTGGCGCGGTGAGCCGCCGCGCCAGGAACGCGGCCAGCCCGACGCTGACGGTGATGGCGATCACGACCGCGATGAGGAAGATGGTGGTGATCCCATGGTCGAACATCGCTTGCGCCTCGGAGGCCGGCGTCCCGGCCTGGATCATCAGCTGGTTGAATGTCGACTGCGCGACCACCAGCACTCCAACGGCGATCACCGCGATCGCAATCACGGAGACCAGGATCGATACGACCGTGAAACCCATCGCGAGGCTGCGCAGTCGGCGCATCTTGCCTACGCGACGGCTCGGTAGCCGAGTCCGCGGACGGTGATGATGTAGCGCGGCGCGCCGATCTCCTCGCCGAGCTTGTCGCGCAGGCGGCCGATATGCACGTCGACCGTGCGCTCGAGGGCATCGCCCTGCGAGTGCCCGTACAGGGAGTCGAGAAGCGCCTGTCGCGTCAACACGCGGCCACGCGCCTGCACAAGCGCGACCAGCAACCGGAATTCCGCCGGCGTGAGGGACAACGCCGCCCCCGCCTGCCGCACCTCGACGCGATCGAGGTCGATGAGCAGGTCGATGTGCTCCAGGACTCCGCGAGCGGTATGGGCCCCGTTCGATTCACTCGACCGGCGCAGCACCGCCTTGACGCGGACGATCAGCTCGGCCGGCGAGAACGGCTTGGCAAGGTAGTCGTCGGCGCCCTCGTGGATGCCGTACACGCGGTCGGCGACCGCTCCGCGGGCGGACAGCATGACGATGGGGACGGACGAGCGCTCGCGGATGATGCGCATCAGGGCCAGGCCGTCGAGCTCGGGCAGCATGAGGTCGAGCACGATCAGCCTGGGATGGAACTCGTTGAATGCCTGCAGCGCAGCTCTGCCCTCGCCTGCTGTGATCACGCGGAAGCCTTCGCGCTCGAGGTAAGTCTTGACGAGCGACACGATCTTGGGATCGTCGTCCACGACCAGGATCGGGGCCACGATGTCGGAATCCATCGTAACCGCCAGGTCGAACTCGCGAAGTATGGAGCTCGCCGGCTCTCGCTCCAGCAGGAACTCGAAGCTCCGCCGAACCAGGTCTTCGACGTCCGACCCCGAGCTGCCGCGCGCCCACCGCGCCACCTCAGCCGGCGCCACGGTGACGCGGTGATGCGTCCTGTCGCCCTCGTCGGCGACCTCGACCTCGACCAGCCACCCTCCGGCCTGGCTCTCCGCACGCACCGCCACCGATTCGTTCATTAGTCGAGTAAACCGTTAAGCAGACGCACATAATTGGCCCGCGTGGAAGGCCATTGGAACCTGTACGGCTTCCCCGTCGCTGTCCTCGTGTATGACGATGCAGGCAATGTGATAGACGCCAACGATGCCGCGTGCGGGTTGCTTGGCGCCGATCGAAGAGACGTTGTCGGCTCGAGCGCGGAGCAGTCTGACTGGCTCGTGGTGGACTCGGGCGATGGACCCGTCACCGTCCGTCCTGTGATTGTCGCCCTCAGGACGGGGCAGCCTGTCCGCGCTGTCCTGCTGAGAGTGCGGCGCCCCGACGGGACCGATGTCTGGCTGCAGGTTGATGCGGTCCCCGAGGGCTCGCGCGTCGTGGCCGGCCTGACCGACGTGACGTACCTGATCGCGCGCAGCAGGATAACGTCGCGCTCGGCGGGCGACCACATCGTGGACGAGGTGACCGATAGCCTGGCGTACGCGCGCCTCGAGCCCAGGGCCGTCCTCGACACCGTGACGCATGCGCTTGCGCGCCTCCGGCCCGGCATCTGGGTCGCTTCGCTCATGGGCAAGGACCCCTCGGACATGCAGATCGTGGCCACCAATGAGGATGCCGGCTACGCCTCCGAATACGTCAAGGCCATGAAGGTCTCGGGCAACCTGAAATCGACGCCGATATCTTCGCGGGTCATCGAATCCGGCGAGCCGCTGCTGATTCCCAACATCACGGTCGAGGAGCTCAAGGACTACATGAACGACGAGGTGCGCGCGTATCTGGGCGCGCACCCATGGATGTCGGCGGCTTCGCACCTCGGCATCGTGGTGGTGCCGATGCGCGCCCGGGGCGCGATCATCGGCACGCTCGGGCTTTTCGAGCGCCGTACGTCCAATCCCCTGACGACCAAAGACACGCTGTGGGTCCAGGCCATCGCGGACCGCACCGCGCTGGCGGTCGAGAACGCGCAGCTGTACGAAGATGCGGTGAAGCGACTCGACCGCCTGGCCGCCCTGCAGGGCGTGAGCCTGGCAGTGAGCGCGAGCCCCGACCTGCGGCTGACCCTCAAGGTGATCCTCGACCATGTGACCGCTCAGCTCAAGGTGGATGCTGCGGACGTGATGCTGCTGGACGAGACGGACAACACGCTGAGCCTGGCGGCCAGCACCGGTTTTCTCGCCACCGCCGTGCCGGACTACCGGCTGCCCGCGGATGAAGGCATGCCGGGCCAATCGCTGATGAGCCGGCGGATCGAGACCGTGACCGCGCTCAGCGCCTTTACCCAGTTCCGGCGCCGCTCGCTCTTCGCACGAGAAGGCTTCAAGGCCTACGGCGCCGTGCCCCTGAGCAGCCGGGGCAGGCTTCTCGGTGCGTTGGAGGTGTTCCAGCGGTCGCCGCTCAACCCAGACCAGGAGTGGCTCTCGTTCCTCGACGCCCTGGGCAGCGTGGCGGCGGTGGCCATCGACAGCGCCACCATGCAGGAGCGCCTGCGTCAGGGGCGCTTCGGAGCCCAACCGAGGCCGACTCGGGCCGCCCCGGACATCAGCCGCCTGGAGCGGGAGATCATGCGCCTCGTCGTCGAGGGCAAGACCAACCGCGAGGTCGCCGCCGAGGTGCACCTGAGCCAGAACACCGTCAAGTTCCACATGCGCCAGATCCTCCAGAAGTCCGGCGCCTCCAATCGGACCGACCTGGCCCATCAAGCCGCCAAAGAAGGCTGGCTTTAATCAATTGGATTAACAAAACTACCCACCTGGGTAGTTAATTGGCCCTTCGGAGCGTGAGCCGGTAAGCAATTGGTTCTTAGGCTCACTTCAAAGGAAGGGCGGGTCAAGTGGAGCTTGTCGCCAGTCGGGTGGTTGAGTCACGCGCTGCCCTGGAATCGGACGGGGCGGGCCACTGCTTCGCGGCCTGGGCCGTGCTCCTGACCACCTTGGGCATGATGCTGTTGCCCGGCGCCATTGCACTGTTCGTGCTGCTGGGGCTTCTGGGATGAACGTCCGCGAAGGCGTCACCCTGGGTCCTTACCGGGTGATGGAGCGCATCGGCCGCGGCGGCATGGCCGCCGTCTACCGGGCCTATCACCCCGGGCTCGACCGCTACGTGGCGATCAAGGTCCTGCCTGACTTCTTCGCCGACGACCCAAGCTATCAGGAACGCTTCCAGCAAGAGGCGCGGTCGGTGGCGCGGCTCAAGCACCCGAACATCCTCGAGGTGTTCGACTTCGGCTATGAGGACGGCAACGCCTACCTGGTCCTCGAGCTGATCGAAGGTGGCACGCTAGGCGATCGCATCGGCAAGCCGATGGAGCTCCGCGAGGTGATCCAGCTTCTCGAGCCGATCGCAAGTGCGCTCGATCACGCGCACGCGCATGGCATCTTGCACCGCGACATCAAGCCATCCAACATCCTGCTGCAAAAGGACGGGACGCCTGTCCTGGCCGACTTCGGCCTCGCCAAGATGGCCGGCTCCATGCGCAGGCTGACCGGGTCGGGCACGGTGATGGGCACGCCGGAGTACATGTCGCCAGAGCAGGCGGCGGACGACCCGGTCGGGCCCTCCTCGGACCGGTACTCGCTGGCGGTGGTCGCCTACGAGCTGCTGACCGGAAGGGTCCCGTTCCAGGCGGACACGCCCGCCGCGGTCCTGCTCGCCCAGGTGACCAAGGCAATGCCGGCGACCCGCGAGCTCCGCGGCGAGCTGTCGGCTCACATCGAGGACGCCCTGCGGCGCGGCCTGGCCAAGATCCCCGAGGACCGATATGACTCTGCGGCAGCGTTTGTGGCGGCCCTCAAGCCTGCTGCCTGGCCCAGCCGGAACAGAGACGAGTCGAGCATGCCGGTGACCCAGCGGCTGGCCCGCCCCGAGCGGGTCCCTGTCGTGCTGGTCGTCGACGACGGTGCGGCCAACCGGGAGCTGATCGAAGCCTGCCTCGCCGGGGTCGAGTGCCAGGTGCGCACCGCGGCCGACGGGCCTTCGGCACTGCAGGCGATTCAGACCTCACTGCCCGACCTGGTCCTGCTCGACGTGCAGATGCCCCGCATGGACGGCTACGAGGTGTGCCGGCGGATCAAGTCGCAAGCCGCTTCTCGGCTCCTGCCGGTTGTGATGATCACCTCCCTGGATCGGACCGCCGACCGCGTGCAGGCGCTCGAGGCCGGCGCCGACGACTACATGACCAAGCCGGTCGATCGGGTCGAGCTCGTCGCTCGCGTCCTCTCGGCACTTCGTCTGAAGAGCGTTTACGACTCGCTGGACAGCGCCGAGCAGGTCATCTTCGCGCTGGCAGCGGCAGTCGAGGCCAAGGACCCATACACGGAGGCGCACACCCAGAGGGTGGCCGACGCGGCGCGGCGGATCGGGCGCCGCATGGGCCTGCCCGAATGTGACCTCGACTCGCTTTATCGCGGCGGCTTGATCCATGACATCGGCAAGATCGGCGTGCCGGACGCGATCCTGCTGAAGCCCGGCCCGCTGGACTCGGAAGAGACGATGGCCATGCACCTGCACCCGATCATCGGCGAGAACATCGTCGCCCCTCTGCGCTCGGGCGCCGGCCTCCTGCCGATCATCCGCCATCACCACGAGAACTTCGACGGCTCCGGGTATCCCGACCGTCTCGCCGGCGCGAGCATCCCGAGACTCGCGCGCATCGTCTCCGTGTGCGATGCGTACGACGCGCTGGTCAACGACCGGCCCTATCGCCAGCGCAAGTCACAGGACGAGGCGCTGGCCATCCTTCGCGGGGGCGCGAAGCGGCAGTGGGACCCCGAGGTGGTCGAGCTCTTCATAGGTGAGGTGCCGGTTCTGACCAGCCTGGGCGCCGCCTGAAGGTGACGGCGTGAAAGAGCTCGTGCCCTACCTCCAGGATGCGGTCGCGATCGCGTTCGTCGTCCTCGGCGTCGTCACCGCGATCACCTGGCTGGGCCGCAGGGATCGATCGCTCGTTTTTCTCGCGCTGGCGATCGTCCTGCTCTCGGCCGTCTCCGGCCTCGGGCGACTGCAGTCGCACCTTCCTTTCATGATCCCGCTCCTGAGCGCGCTCGAGCTCATCGGATTTGTCGGTTCGGCCTACGCGCTGCTTCTGTACCGTGACTCGCTCATCCCCCTCCCTCGCCGCTGGCATGTCGCCGCGATCGGATCGTTGGCGGCTGCCAGCGGTTTTCTAGTCTCCGCCGTGGCCTTCGCCGCTTCGCGGACAGTCCTGATTGTCACCCTCATTCTCTTTATCGCCGTCTGGTCGGCCTGCGTGGGAGAACCGATCATCCGCTTCTGGATCGCGGCCCGGACCCTGCCAGCAGTGCAGGCCTGGCGGCTGCGCTCCTTGAGCCTGGGCTTCGGCGGTCTCGTCGCCATCCTGCTGTTCGCGATCGCGGTCGGGTCGTTCTCGCGACAGCCGATTGTCCAGGTCTTGTTCGAGCTGTTCGCGCTGGCGATCGTTCCCCTGCTGTATGCGAGCTTCTCGCCCCCGTCATGGCTCCGCCGCCAGTGGCGCGCGGGCGAGGAGGAAGGACTGCGGGCTTTCATGGAGGATCTCCTCGTTAGCGAGAATCGCGATGCCCTCGCTTCGCGGGCGCTGGAGCTCGCAGTGCGACTCGTGGGTGGCGGCTCGGCGGCGTTGTTCAACGCGCAAGGCACGGCGAGCTCAACCCGGGGCCTCGAACCGGCAGAAGTAGGCGAGCTCAGTCGAAACCTACCGTCGCTGCTCTCCGGTGTTAGCCGGATCACGCTCGCGGGCGACGAGAAGTCCGTGATGATGCTGCCGATCGCGGGCCTCAGCGAAACGGCCAGGCTGGTGGTCGTCGCCGGTCCATTCACGCCCGGGTTTGGCAGCGACGAGATGACCCGCACGCAGCAGCTCATGAGCGCTTTCGTCACCGCGCTCGACCGGCGTCACCTGATCACGCAGCTCGAGCAGAGCAATGAGGCTCTGAAGGAAGCCAACCGGCACAAGAGCGTGTTCCTCGCCAACATGAGCCACGAGCTCCGCACGCCCTTGAATGCGATCATCGGGTTCTCCGAGCTGCTCAGCGACTCGCGTGACGGTCAATTCGACGAGGCCACGCGCAAACGCTTCCTGGGCCAGATCGTGACCAGCGGCAAGCACCTGCTCGGCTTGATCAACGACATCCTCGACCTGTCCAAGGTCGAGGCCGGCCAGATGGAGCTG
>VBGE01000034.1 GCA_005880345.1 Chloroflexota bacterium
GCAGCGGATTCTTTGGCGACGATCATCACGTGCTCGCCGAGCAGCAGGTCGAGGTGCGTGCGCAGGTTGGCTGCCTGCGATTGTGCCACCGCGGTCTGGGTCGGCGGTGGTGGCGGGACGGTCTGAGTCGAGCACGCGATCAGCGGAATGGTCAGCAGGATGGCGGCCGCGACTCTCAAACCGCCGCCATTGTGGGCGAATTAGCATGGTTCCGCTGTGCCTGAGTGGCTGCTGGTAGACGGATCGAGCATGTTCTTTCGCGCCTTCTACGCGATCCCGCAAACGATGCGAGGGCCTGGCGGACATCTCGTCAACGCCGTGCGCGGGACGCTCGACACACTCGCGCGCTATGTCACCGACCGCAAGCCCAAGCGTCTCGCCTTCACCACTGATGAAGACTGGAGGCCCGATTGGCGCGTCGAGCTGATCCCTGCTTACAAGGAGCAGCGTGTCGCAGAGCCGATTCCTCCGACGCTGATACCGCAGGTGCCGGTCATCCTGGCCTCACTGGAAGCAGTCGGCGTCGACGTCGTCGGCCTGGCGGGATACGAGGCCGAGGACATCGTCGCCACTCTGGCCGCGAAGGTAGAGCCGCCGATCGAGATCGCGAGCGGTGACCGCGACCTGTTCAGCCAGGTACGCGGCCGCGAGATCATCGTGCTGTATCCGCAGAAGGGGGGCCCGGTCGAGGTCGACGAGGCCGAGGTGGCGCGGCGCTACGGCATCCCCGGCCGCGCCTACTCCGACTTCGCAATCCTTCGGGGCGATCCGTCGGACGGCCTGCCCGGGATCGCGGGCGTCGGCGACAGAACAGCGGCCCAGCTGGTCAAGCGCTACGGATCCGTAGGCAAAATGCTCGAAGCGGGCGTCTTCAAAGGCGACAACGCTGCGTACCTCGAAAAGGCGCTCAAGGTGGTGCCACCCGTGCGCGACCTGAAGATCACGGTGCCGAAGGGGCGCCGAGCTCGATATCCGGCGGAGCCGGAGGTCGTCGAGGAGATCGGCAAGAGGTATGGGGTCGCCAACAACCTCGACCGGCTCGTGACTGCCCTCAACAAGCTTCCTCCCCTTACCAAATCCTGATTTTTCTCGCGCAGTGATCTGACCTTGTCCGGCCACCGTATCCCTTGTCATGACGCTCACCTGGATCCGGTGGCGACGCCGTCGCGCGCGGAGTTACATGATCTGGAGCGATGGAAGTCGGGCTATGCGCTTCGTGCACGCAGTCGCGGACGGTCAAGGGAACGCGGACCATCTTCTGGATGTGCCAGCGCTCCCTCACAGACCCGTCGTTTCCACGGTACCCGCGCCTGCCGGTGATCCAGTGCCGAGGTTACGAGGCTAAGCCGAAGCCACCCGCATGAGTGCGATCACGGTCCCCGCAGACGGGTCGAATCGGCCGGCCACCGCACCACTCGACATCGAGATCTCCGCGACCTGACCGCCGTCGTTGACCGCGAAGAGTGTCCCGCCGTCGGGACTGAGGCCGAGGCTCGAGACTCGCCATTCGGTCAGCGCTTGCATTTTCGGTTTCAGAGTCGACGTGTCGATCCACACGAGCCCGGAGCTGCCGGCGGTGACAAGTATCTTGCCGTCGGCGGTCAAAACCGTCGCGGTGGCACCTGCCGCTCCCGACCCGGCGGCGCCGATCGTGACGGTGCGCAGGACCTGCGGCGAGAACTGAGAGGAGGTGTCGAGCTCGGCCACGGTCCCGGTCGCGCCGTTGACCGCGTAGAGCCGCGACCCGTCATGCCGCAGGGCGAGTGACCAGTGCATGGCGGCATCGCCTTGCTTGTAGCCGCCACCCGGCAGGTCGAGGCAGAAGGCGAATGGTCCGGTGAGGTTCAGCGCGTGGATGAACGGGCTGTCGTTCTCCCGCACGTACATGCTGAAGAGCATCGAGCCGTCGGGCGCTGAGATCCCCGAGAGTCGGAGACCGGCCATAGCCTGGTTGCCATCGCTCTTGTCGACGACGATGTTGGCGTCGAGACTGTGACCCGGGACGTCATAGAGGCGGACGTAGTACTCCTTGCCGTTCAGGTACTGGATCAAGTAGAGGCGCTGGCCGTCGTCGCTCACGGCGTCGAAGTTGAATCGACCCGCGAGGTCGATGCGGTCGGCGATCTTGAACGACGTGGTGTCGATGATGAGCATGCGGGTGGTTGTCCCGTCGAAAGCCTGGACCACGAGCCAATGGCCGTCCTGCGACAGCCCGCCGGGAAGACCGGTGTTGGTGGCGAGCGGCATCTGGTAGGAGCCGGGCAGGAGCAGCGTGTTGATGGTGTCGCCCGACTGAGGGTCCGTGTCGACAAGTGAAGCGCCGATGATCGAGTACAGGTGCTTCCAATCGCTCGATGGGGCGCCCAGCGGCAGCCGGCGCTCGACGGTGTGCGTCTTCGAATCGATGACCTGAATCTGGCGCGCGTTGTTCGAGACGACGGCCTCGTAGAGCTTGGCGCCGCTGCCGGCCTTCGGTCCTCCTGGATTGGCGCCGCAGGCGGCGATGACCAGCGCGACGCAGACCAAGCCGACGATATTTCGCATGCTCTTCACCTCGCCTCCCATACACCGGAGGGCAGGCTCGGGTTCCAGCTCAGCTCATCGATGCGGCAATCTGGAGGGCCTGAGCTTTGGTCAGGTCGCCCTCGATCCGGACGATCGTGCCGTTGTCGTCGAAGAGCAGCGTGTTGGTGGCCAGCCTGAGGGAATCGGAATAGAAGTGCCCATCGGCATCGGTGAAGGCGATGTCGTGAGGGCTGCCGGATATCCAGTAGCCGGCATGGCCGTTGACCGCGATCTGCTCAATCGTCGCGTCCGGGCCGAGCATCTTCTCGAAGAAGGTCTCGTCCACCTTGCCCCGGGCTTCGGTGACGAGCACCGCCACGCCCGTCAGGCCCGACAATTTGATGCCCGGCCGTTCCGTGTAGACGAGGGTGACCTCGCCTCCGCTCGGGCCCGATGGTGGGAGCTTGACGAACACGGCGTCGGGCGGACCGAGCGACGAAGGCAGGGCGACTGTCCAGGTCACCTCGGTCTGCGCCCGCGCGAGCGTCGTGGGCGTGCCCAGGTCGAGGTTGCGGCCCGCCTGGGCTGATGGGGTCGGTGGGTGCTGGACGCGCTGGATGTTGGTGTGGAGGTTCAGCCAGCCGGCGATCACGTCGCGGCTGGGGGTATAGGCGAGGAGGACGGCCAGGATCAGCAACGCGGCCGCTGCGGCGAGCGCGAAACGTCGGTTAGTCCGGACTATGCGAGGTGTTCTTGCCCCAATTTCCCGGTTAGTCCGGACTATCCGAGGTGTTGTGGCCCCAACTTCCCAGTCAGTCCGGACTATCCGAAGTTGGGGGGTGGGCGGCCAGGCGACTGCCGCGCCGACGGCGTACAGCTCTTCTTCGAGCTCAGGCACTGGCTGCCTCCTCGACCCGCGTCCGAAGCCTGGCCAGCGCCCGTGAGAGCCTCGACTTGACGGTGCCCTCCGGGATGCCCAGAGCGGCTGCGGTCTCCTCGCCGCTCAGCTCGAGGAAGTAGCGGCTGGCGATGACCAGGCGATCCTCGTCGCTGAGTGCGTTGACCATGGCCAGGAGGCGGCGCCGTTCGTCCGAAGCCACAGCCACAGCCTCGGCGGATGTGGCCGCCGCCCCGGGACGGCTGCTCTGGATCAGACGGAGCTCGAGCTGCTGGCGGCGTCCCGTCGAGCGGATCCGGTTGCGCGCCTCATTGGCGACGATCTTGAGCAGCCACGGGCGCAGCCCGGCGCCCTCGCGGAAGCGGCCAAGCGCGCGGTAGGCCTTGACGAAGCCCTCCTGGGCGGCGTCCTCCGCGTCCGGCGCCGACCCCGTGATGACATAGGCGGTGCGGAACGCAACCTGCTGGTATCGCTGCACGATCTCCTCATAGGCGGCCGAGTCGCCACGCACGGCGCGCGCAATCAGCACGGAATCGTCCGCTGGCGGGCCCTCCATCGGAACGCATCATGTACACCACCAGGCCCATCATGGTTCCCTTGCAACCGCCGGCCGGGTGGTTGTGTTTAGGAGACCGATGGAGGGCACCAACCGCGTCTTCGAGCGCCTGGTCCACGACCACCAGGACCGGATCTTCGCCCTGAGCCTCGCGCTCACGGGCAACCGCCACGACGCTGAAGAGGTGGCGCAGGACACGTTTCTGCGCGCGTACCGGGCGCTGGAGACATATTCGCCCGAGCGAGTCCGCGACCTGAAACAGCGGGCGTGGCTGCATCGAATCGCGGTGAACGTCGTGCGGAATCGGGTGCGCGGAGCGAAGCCGCGTTTGGTCGAGCTGAACGGCAGCGAGCCGGACACCCGATCCGGACCCGAGGAGGACGCGATGCAAAGGATGGAGCTGGACGAGCTCGCCTGCCGGGTCGCCGCTTTGCCCGCGCGATATCGCGAGGCGGTTGTGCTCCGTCACGTGCAGGAGATGTCGTACGCCGAGGTGGCGCAGACGCTTGGACAGCCCGTGGGGACCGTCAAGGCGAACGTCCATCGCGGCCTGAAATTACTCAGAGGAGAGGACCATGGCGACGGTGATGAGTGATCTGCGGCGGCTGGGCGAGGTGAGGGCGCCGGCGGGCTTTGCCCTGCGTGTGATGGCCCAGGCCGGAGTGGCCGACTCGTATGCGGTGTTCCCGACGGTGCTTGGACCGGTCTACGTCGCGTGGAACGGACTCGGCGTGTCGGCGGCGATGAGGAGCAAGTCGGCTCTGGAGTTCGAGGAATGGTTTGCCAGGGACATCGGCAGGCCGCTGGTTCGTGCCGAGGCACCGGCCGGCATGGCCGCGAAGATCGAGGACCAGCTCGAGGGCAAGCGCCGCCTTCGATTCGACCTACGCGGACTCACTCCCTTTTCCCAGGCCGTGCTGCACAAGACGCTGCAGATCCCGCGCGGCCAGGTGCGTCCTTATGGCTGGATCGCGCGCGAGATCGGGCACCCCGCCGCCGTGCGGGCGGTGGGCACTGCTCTCGCCAACAACCCGATTCCTTATTTCATCCCTTGCCATCGGGTGATCAGGAGCGACGGGGTGATCGGCAACTATGGAGGCGGCGGGCCGGAGGCCAAGCGTGACATCCTCAATCTGGAGGGTGTGCAGCTGCAGCGGCTGCAAACCCTGGCGCGGTCGGGGCTGCGCTATGAAGGCGTGAAGAGCACCAAGATCTTCTGCTTCCCGACCTGCTACCACGGACGGCGCGTGAGGGAGGAGAACTTCGTTTTCTTCCACGACGAGGCCGAGGCGCGGTCGGCGGGTTACCGGCCGTGCAAGGACTGCAGGCCGGCGGCGGCCTAAGGGTCGAGCGGGCCG
>VBGE01000035.1 GCA_005880345.1 Chloroflexota bacterium
CTGACTTGAGCAGCCAGTCCTGGACGACCACGCGTCCGCCCGCCAGGTCCACTTCGACCACGGCGTCCCTGGTCGCGGGTATCAGGTGCTCGATGGTGCCCTCGCGGCTGACCCACACGTCGTTGGCCGGCCGCTCGAGGACCTCCGCGATGACGCCGAGCTCTGCACCGGAGCTCGACCTGACCGCCAGGCCGATCACCTGACGGTGATAAAACCGGCCCGGCTCGAGCGACTTCGCCTGCTCGTCCGGCACCTCGAGGTAGCGGGCCCGAAAGAGCTCGGCCATCGTCCGGTTGTCGACGCCGCGCAGCTTGACCACGAGGCCCGGCTGGCTCTCCCGGCTCCACTCGACCTCGTACGCGCATCCGTCGAGCAAGAGGCTTGCCCCGGAATCAAAGCGGTCCCGGAAATCTGTCAAGGGCGTGACCTTGACAGCGCCCTCGAGACCGTACGCGCCCGTCACCTGTCCGACGCGAATCACGGCGCGGGCACCTCGCCACCGGGACGGTGGCTCCGCGGAGTGGAGTGATGGCCGCCTGGGCGCTGATCGGTGATCGGTGCGTTCGCCAGGTCGACGAAGACTCGCTTGCGGTCGCGCGACGAAGCGACCCGGATAAGCGTCCTCAGCGCCTCGATGTTGCGCCCCGCCTTGCCGATGAACCGGCCTACGTCCTCGTCGGCCAGCTTGACCTTGATCGCCACCGTGCCGCCGCCGCGCTCGAACGCCTCGACCGTCACTTCTTCAGGCTTCTCGGCCAGCGACTTGGTGACATATTCGACGAGCGCCTTGTAGTCGATGCTCGGTCCGCCGGGCGCGGGCCGATCGCGGCGAAAGCCGCCGCCGCCACGATTGAAGCCACCGCCGCCGGGGCGACCGCCGCCGCCACGAAAATCACGCCGCGGGGGTCGACTTTGCACGTCGCTCAAGGATTCCCTCCCGCTTCAACAGGCTGCGCGCCGCCTCGCTCGGCTGTGCGCCCTGCTGCAGCCACTTCTTGACTTTGTCCACGTCGATCTTGACCTGGACCGGCTCGGTCATCGGGTCGTAGTACCCGAGATGCTCGATAAAGCGGCCGTCACGCGGCGAGCGCGCGTCCGCCACCACGAGACGGTAGAAGGGGTGCTTCTTCGCCCCCATCCGCCTCAGCCTGATCTTTACCAACCTGCGCCTCCTTTGATTGAATGACCCGCCGGCGGAAATCCGACGAGCTTGCCTTTGCCCTTGCGGCCTGCCATGCCGAACTGCCTGGCGAGCTTCTGCATCGCGTCGCGGGCTTTGAGCAGCCGGTTGATGTCGGCGGGCTGCACGCCGCTGCCGCGGGCGATCCTTCGCTTGCGGGCTCCGTCGATGAGGTCCGGGTGCGCCCGCTCGCGCGGCGTCATCGACAGGATGATCGCCTCCATCGTCCTCATCTCCTTCTCGGTGTCCGCGCCGGCCAGCTGACCCTTCAGGGAGCCGCCGCCCGGCACCATGTCGAGCATTCCTTCCAGGGAGCCCATGCCGCGCAGCTGGCGGATCTGGGCCAGGAAGTCGTCGAAGCTGAGCTGGCCCGCGCGAAGGTGCTTTTCGACCTCGGCGGCCTTCTCCTTGTCGATGCTGCGCTCGGCCTTCTCGATCAGGGACATCACGTCGCCCATGCCGAGAATGCGCGACGCCATGCGCTCGGCGAGGAAGACCTCGAGGTCCTGCGGCTTCTCGCCGGTGCCGGCGAATCGTATGCGCTCGCCGGTGGCGACGCGCAGTGAGAGTGCGGCGCCGCCGCGGGCATCGCCGTCGAGCTTGGTGAGGATCACGCCGTCGAGGCCGATCGCGCGGCCGAAGGCCTCGCCCACCTTGACGGCCTCCTGGCCGGTCATCGAGTCGGCCACCAGCAGCGTCTCGGTGACCCTGATACGCGACTTCAGCTGCTTGAGCTCGTCCATGAGCTCTGCGTCGATGTGCAGCCGGCCGGCGGTGTCGAGGATGACCACGTCGCAGTTGAGGCGGGCGGCCTCTTCGATGGCCTCCTCACCCTTGCCAAAAGCGATGTTCTCGCGCTCGGCCATGGTCTTGAGCTGCTGCACGGCCGCGGGCCGGCGGAAGTCGAGCGCGGCCACGAGCGGGCGGTGACCCTCCCGGCGAGCCAGGAGTGCGAGCTTGACGGCGGTGGTCGTCTTGCCCGAGCCCTGCAGGCCGGCGAGCATGACGATGGTCGGCGGCCGCGAGGCGTACCGGAGGCTTTCCGAGTTGCCCCCCAGGAGCTCGACGAGCTCGTCGCTGACCGCCTTGACCACGGTCTGCGGCGCGGTGAGCCCGGGCGAGATCTCGGCGCCCGCAAGCCGGGCGCGGACCCGCTCGACGAACTCCTTGACGACCTTGAAGTTGACATCGGCCTCGAGCAGGGCGAGCCGGACCTCGCGGAGGCCGGCCTCCACGTCCTCGGGCCGGAGCACGCCCCGGCCGGTGATCTTCTTGAGGGCGGCGGCAAGCCGCTCGCCAAGGGCTTCGAACATCGCCTAGACCGTCGCCTCCAGGCTCACGATGCGGCGCCTGAGGGCGTTGATCTCGCGCTCCAGCCTGTCCAGGACCTTGCGGCGCCTGGCCGACTCGGCCAGCAGGCCCAGCCTCTTCTCGTAGTCCTGCAAAACGACGGTCGAGCGTCTGACCAGGTCGTGCACGGCGGCCCGCGAGGTGCCCTGGTGCAGGGCGATCTCGGCGAGCGACCAGTCGCTCCGCAGATAAAGGTCGAGGACCTCCCGCTGGTGCTGCGTCAGGAGTGCGCCATACCGTTCGTAGAGGGCCAGGATGCGACCCCGTGCCTGGAGAGTGTCAAGTGCCACTCCTTGACACTCTAGCAGGAACTTAGACTTCCCTTTGATGGACGAGATCACCCTGGACGCACTGCGCTATCACCGGTGGGCCAACCTGCAGCTGCTCGAGGCATGCGGCGGCCTGACGCCCGAACAGCTCGCACTGACCGCGCCCGGCACCTACGGGTCGATCGCGGACACGTTCATGCACATGCTCGCCGGTGAGGGCGGTTACATCAGGCGACTAAAAGGTGCGGAGCGGCGACGTTCGGCAGACGAAGAGTTTCCGGGCATCGAGCCGCTGAAGGAGCGGTTCGGTCGCAGCGCTGATGAGCTGATCGCGGCGGCCCAAGCACTGCGTGGTGGGGAAACGACTCAGGTTGACTTCGATGGAGAGGTGGCGCCGCTGAAGCAGTCGATGATCGTCGTGCAGGCACTGCATCACGGCAACGACCACCGGACGCACATTGGCACCATCCTCGGATTCCACTCGCTACCCGGCCCGGATATCGACGTGTGGATGTACGGGCTGGCGATGCACCGGGCAAGCCCCTCCGGCCCTGCGGGCCACCTCCCCATGAATGGGGAGGACGCTAAGTGCTGACCGCGTTCATCCTGGTCAAGTCGACGCGAGAGGGTCTCACCCACCTGGGGGCTGAGCTGGCGGACGTCGACGGCGTGGCCGAGGTGTACACGGTGACAGGCGAATGGGACTTCGTCGCGATCGTCCGCGTACGCGAGCACGAGGACCTGGCCAAGGTGGTCACACAGCACCTCACACGCTTGCGTGACATCGACAAGACGCAGACGATGGTCGCCTTTCAGCAGTTCTCGGCGCACGACCTCGAGGCGATGTTCGGCCTCGGCCTCGAGGATAAGAAGAGCTGACCCTCGACCTGCTTCGGGTGGCGCTGCGCGCGGCGCACGCCGGCGCGGCGGTCCTGCAAGAGATCGGCCTTCCCCACCCGGGGTTTGCGGCGGAGCTGAAGGGCAAGGGCGACTACGTGACCGCGGCCGATCGGCGCTCCGAGCACGCCATCCTCGAGGTGCTCGCGCGCGAGGCGCCTGGAATCGCAGTGCTGGCGGAAGAGGAAGGAGGCACGCGCGCCGGGACGATGTGGGCGGTGGATCCGCTGGACGGGACCACCAACTTCACGCGCGGGTTCCCGGCCGTCGGCATCTCGGTGGCCCTGCTGGAGCGTGGGCTGCCGGTGGTCGGTGTGGTGCTGGCGCCATTCCTGAATCTCGAATTCAGCGCCGTCGCCGGCGGCGGCGCGTTTCGCAACGGCGAGCGCCTGCCCCAGCACCGCGTGGTGGATCCGTCGAACGCCGTCGTGGCCACCGGTTTTCCGTTCCGCGACAAGGCGCTTCTGCCGCGCTACCTCGCGACGATGGAGCTCGCCCTGGCGCGCTTCGAAGACCTGCGGCGCGCGGGAGCCGCGGCGCTTGACCTGGCATGGACGGCTTCGAGCACGTTCGACGGGTTCTTCGAGCTGGGCCTCAACACCTGGGACGTCGCGGCGGGGGCGGCCCTGGTGATAGAGGCCGGAGGGCGCGTGACCGACTGGTCAGGCGGCGACACGTGGATCGAGACGGGCAACATCCTGGCCGGGTCGCCCGCGGTTCATGAGGCGCTCCTACAGCTCGCCGCGGAGGCGTCTCAGGGGTAGCTCGACGAGCGAGCGCCACTGCTGGCGCACGATCAAGGACGGTGGTCGCGCCGCGGCCTTGCGCATTCGTTCAGGCGATGTCGTCTACCCAGGCGCTCTCTGTTCGCGGCGTAGAAGTCGTTCAGCATCCTCCGCCGGCGAGCACCGGTCGGAACGGTGAAGCCCATCTCGATGCCATCGATGCTGTGCTTCTCGATCAGCCGACGCAGCATGCCCGGCTGGATGGATCCGAAGTACACCGGCATGAATGGGTGCGGAATGATCGCCAGGCCGCCCTGGTCATGGATGGCCGCGACAGTGTCCTCGACTGACATGCCGCGCTTGACCGGCTTGTCCAGGAACCAGCCCATCACGTGGGTCTGTGACGGCCATTTCGTCGTGACCTCCTGGCCCGCCACGACGACAATCCCCGCGCTCTCGCCGTGCGACTGCGCCTCATTGACCGAGTCCATCGTGTCGTGGTCGGTGACCGCGATGAGGTCGAGATGGGCGTCGACGGCGGCTTTGACCAGCTCGGCCGGGCTGACCATGCCGTCGGAGGCGACGGTGTGGCAGTGGGGGTCGGCGATCACCCTTGAAAGATGGCACGGACGAACGCGGCGGGGTCGAAGGGCGTGAGGTCGTCGATCCCTTCCCCCACGCCGGCAAGCTTCGTGGGCACGTCGAGCTCGGCCTCGATCGAGATCACCGCGCCGCCCTTGGCGCTGCTGTCCAGCTTGCCCAGGACCAGCCCGGTCATCGGGATCGCGGTGTTGAATGCGCGCGCCTGGGTCAGGTTGGTGAGACCCAGAACGGCATCGAGCACGAGCAGGGACTCGTACGGCGCATCGTCGAGCGCCTTCGAGGTCACCCGTCCGATCTTGCCCAGCTCCTCCAGCAGGTTCCGCTGCGTTTGCAGGCGGCCGGCGGTGTCGGCGATAACGACGTCGTGGCCGCGCTTGCGCGCTGTCATCACGCCGTCGAATACAACCGACGCGGGATCGGCGCCGCTCGACCCGTCGAAGTGCTGGACGCCGGCTCGCTCGGCCCACAGCACCATCTGCTCGATGCCCGCCGCCCGGTAGGTGTCGGCCGCGACGATGAGCGGATTGTGCCCCTCATTTTTCAGTTGGTGGGCGAGCTTGCCCGCCGTGGTGGTCTTGCCCGCGCCGTTGATTCCGTACATCAAGATGCACGCGGGGTTGCCGGTCAGGTTCAGCGCGCGCGGCTTCTTCGACATGACTGAGGCGGCCACAGCCACCAGCGCGTCAGCTGCCTCGTCTCGAGCGCGTGGGGCGCGTGCGCGGACGCCTGCGACGAGCTTTTCGGCCATGGCCGGTCCGAGGTCGGCCGCGATGAGCAGCTCTTCGAGCTCCCCATAGAACCCCGCCGCGAGCGGCGGGCTGAGGGCGCGCAGACTCGCGCTGAGCGCGCTTCGCGTGCGCCGGCCGACCCGGCTCCAGAGTCCTCCTCTGGACTCTTCGCTCAGCCGGCTTGGGCTGTGGTGGTCGCGGCCGCCCTGGTCGCCGGCTTCCGGATGTCATCCAGCCGGACTGAGACAAGATGCGACGAGCCGCTTTCGTCGAGGTGGATGCCATAGAGAGTCGACGCGTACGACATCGTCACGTGATTGTGCGTGATGACCAGGAACTGCCGCGCGGCGCCGAGGCGCGCCACCATGCGGCCGAAGCGGTCGACGTTGGCGTCGTCTAGGGCCGCGTCGACCTCGTCGAGGATGGTGAAGGGGCTGGGGTTGACCTCGTCGAGGGCGAGCACCAGCGCGAGAGCGGCGAGCGAGCGCTCGCCGGACGAGAGAAGCGTCACGTTCTGCAATCGCTTTCTGGGCGGCTGGACGAGGATCTCGACTCCTGTTCGCGGACCGTCGTCGCCGTCGGCGTGGCGCAGCGTGGCGCGGCCGCCGGGGTTGAGCTCTGCGAAGTACTCGTGGAAGTTCGCCGCCACGGCGCCGAAGACGGCCTCGTAGCGCGAGTCCTCCTCCTGGCGCAGCTTGCCGATCAGATCTTCGAGGTCCTCACGCGCTTTGGTGATGTCCTCCAGCTGCTCGGCCAGTGTCTGGTAGCGCTCCTCCAGCTCGCGGCACTCCGAGTCGGCGAGCGCGTTGGTGGGGCCGATCTCCTCGATGCGGCGCTCGAGCTGGCGCATCTCGCGCTCGCGCGACTTGCCGCCTGGGATCTCCTCCGGCGCTACGCCGTCGGGCATGCGCGAGCGGATCTCTTCCATGCGCGCCTGCAGCAGCTCCGCCTCGCGCGAGATGAGCTCCAGGTTGCCCTCGAGCGTGCCGACCTTGAGGCGCGCGTCGATGCGGGCCTCCTCCAGCGCGACGAGCTTGCGCGCGCTCTCGGCCATCTCGGCTTCGTCCACTGGCGCCTCCTTCTCGATCGCCGCCAGGGCATCCCGGGCCGCCTCCGCCGCTTTGCGCAGCTCGGGCACAGCTTCCAGCGCGGCGGCGAGGCCTTGCTCGGCCTGCTCGAGGCGCGCGCGCCGATCCTCGGATGCGGCGCCGAGCCTGACCAGCTCCTCGTCGACCGACGCGAGCCGGGCGAGAACCCGTCCACGGTCGAGCTGTTGGCGCAACCGGCGGACGTTGCCTGCGGCGTCAGGCGCAAGCGCCGCCTGCGACTCCAACGCCGAGATCCGCCGCTGCAGGTCCGCGCGACGCGTCTCCATCGCGACCCGCGGATCGGCCCCGGCTCGGATGAGACCCGGTTCGCGGTAAACACCATCCAGCGTCACGTCGCGCCCGAGGATCACGCCGCCGAGCAGTCGGCGCGCGATGAGTTCATAACCCTCGCGTATCTCGACGTGGTCGTAGAGCGATCCCTCGGTGGGTGCTGACGTTTCGACTGGAAAGAGCGCTGTGACCTGTCGGGTCGAAGTCACCGTCGAGTCGTGCGCCGCCTGCTCGTCAGTGACGACCACTGCATCGACGAGCGGACCGAGCACTGCAGCGAGCGCGGCCTCGTAGCCGGACTGCGCGGTGACGACCTCGCCAAGCCGTACGCCCTGCGACGTGCCGGGGCGCAAGGTCTCGATGCCCTCGAGCTCGGAGCGCAGCCTCGCGAGCGCGATGGCGGCCGCCTCGGCTTGCTGGGCCAGCTGCTCGGCTTCGGCGAGCTCGCTCTCGGTGACGCGATGCTCGCTGGGTGGCAGCTCGTTCGTGAGCTGGGTCTTTTGCGCTTCGGCGGCCTCGAGGGCAGATCTGTTCTCGGCTTCCGAACGGCGGGCCGACTCGGCGATCACGCGGCGGTTTTCGACGCGCTCCTCCGCGAGCTGAATGCGGTGCGCCGCCTCAGACGCCTGCAGCCGCAGCTGGCCGAGCGTGCGCTGGCGCGCGAGGCGACGGTCCTGGGCGGACTGCATCTCGGTGCGCCCGGCCTGGAATTCATCTTCCGCAATTCGTGACTGCTCGCGCGCCTCGATCAGGCGGCGCTCGAGGCTCTGGAGCTGGCCCGATGCGCGCCGGTGGGCATCGCGTGCCTCGCGCCATTCCTCCCAGACGATGCTGCCTTTGAGGAGCTCGAGACGCGCAGTGGCTTCGGCGACCTCGCGTGCCGAGGCGGCCTGCGCGCGCAGCGCTTCGAGGCGCGGGCCGAGCTCCTGCTTCAGGTCCTCGAGGCGGAGCAAGTTGGCGGCGAGCTCCTGGAGCTTCTGGCCTGCTTCCTGCCGTCTTGCTTTGACGCCGCGGACCTGCGCGGCCTCTTCGAGCAGCTGCCTTCTCTCAGCGGGCGAGCAGACCACGATGTGCTCGATGTCGTGCTGGTCGATGATCGCGTAGGAGTCGACGGTGAGGCCGGTCGAGGAGAGAAGGTGGAGCAGGTCGCGGCGCCTGACGCGGGAGCCGTTGAGGAAATACTCGCTCTCGCTCTCGCGCTCGATGCGGCGCTTGATCTCGACCTCGTGGTAGTCGACGGGTAGGCGGCCGGCGGTGTTGTCGAAGACGAGGGCGACCTCGGCGTAGCCGGCGCGCGAGCGGCGCTCGCCGCCCGCGTAAATGACCTCCTCCATCTTCTTGCCGCGGAGGTCGCGGGCCTGGCCGGAGCCGAGGACCCACTTGATGGAGTCGACGATGTTCGTCTTGCCCGAACCGTTGGGGCCGACGATGGCGGTCACTCCGCCGTCGAACTGGATCTCGGTCTGCCGGGCAAAGGTTTTGAAGCCCAGCAATTGCAGGGACTTGAGGAACAAGACTGGCGGGGAGCGTATCAGATGGAGGGCATCCCTAGCCCCTCCGCCCCATCCCCGCCTGCGGCGCTACTTCCCCATGAATGGGGAAGAGCCACCTCCCCATAAATGGGGAGGACCAGCTTCCGCTATTCGATGGGTTCGCCGAATTGACGGCTGCGCGGCTCGGGCATCGGCACGACCTCGGCCTCGACCGGCGCGGCCAGCTCCGGGACCGGGGCCTCTTCCCGGCGCTTCCGGGGAGCCCGGCGCGACCGGGGCTGCTTCGCGGGCTTCTGGGATGCGTTGCCGGTCAGCACCTGGAGCGCGGCCTTGGCGGCATCCTGCTCGGCCTCCTGCTTGCTCGGGCCGTGGCCCGTGCCGAGTGGCTCCGCTCCTGCGAACACGACCGAGGTGTACTCACGGCGGTTGCCCACGCGGGCGCCCTCGCTGTCATAGACCGGGGTTTCGCCAAAGCGCTCCTGCGCGACCTGCTGCAGGCGCCCCTTGAAGTTCTCGTCGCGCGCGGGTGACGGCAGGGAGCGGTAGAGGTCGAGATAGTAGTGATAGGCGGCGTCGTAGCCGGCGTCGAGGAACACTGCGCCGAGCACGGCCTCGAAGCCATTCGCGAGCAGCGACTTCAGGCTCCGGCCGCCGCCCTTGGCGATGCCCTTGCCGAGGTAGAGATAACCGCCGAGGTCGAGGTGCTCTGCCAGCAGCGCAAGCGTGTTGGTGTTGACCATCGCGGAGCGGGTCTGCGTGAGCTCGCCCTCCGTCGCGCCAGGACGGTGCTTGTACAGATATTCGGCAGCGATCAGCTGGAGGACGGCGTCGCCGAGGTATTCCAGGCGCTCGTTGTCGCGAGGTGAGACGGACGGGCTCTCGTTCGCGAACGAGCTGTGGGTGACCGCCTCGAGCAAGAGGCCAGGGTCGCGAAAGTAAATGCCGATCTTTTGCTGGAGGAGCTGCAGCGACTGCGCGAGAGGTGCTGCCTGAGGCTGTGCTATGAGCCGGCCTTCTCCTGGATGTACTCCCACGCCTGCCCGACGGTCGTGATCTTCTCGGCGTCCTCGTCGGGGATCTCGAGCCCGGTGTTCTCTTCGAACGCGTAGATGAGCTCGACCAGGTCGAGGGAGTCGGCATTCAGGTCATCCTGGAAAGACGCGTCCATCGTGACCTGCTCGGGCTCGCACCCAAGTCGCTCGACGATGATGTTCTTGAAGTCCTCGAAGCTCAGCTTTTGAGTTTCCATACACGGCTACTGTACACGAGGCCGGTATGGCGACATGAGGCCCGCCGGCGGGGGCCGGGGCTCCTCGCGGCCCCGGCCCCATGTCCGTATGGCGAGCGTTTATCTGCTGGTTTTCACCGCCGACTGCGGAGGGGCCGGCGCCAGGCCGAGCTGGGTCATCAGCTGCACCTGGTCGAACGTCAGGCGGGCCTTCTTGATCAAGCCGCGGTCCACCTCGAAGATCTGGACGTAGTCGCCCCTGACCTTGCGCCCGGTCGCGGGCAGGTCACCCATCGGGGTCTTCAGCGTCCCGTCGTGGGTGCCGACGAAGACCCCCTCGACCACGACCTGGTTGCCCTGGGTGAAGAGGTTTTTGATCTCTGACTTCGCG
>VBGE01000036.1 GCA_005880345.1 Chloroflexota bacterium
AGAGAACCGCCTCACAGTTGAGCCCACGCAGGGAATCGGGCCGCTCGCGGCTGCAAAGCAAGACGACCTCGTCCGTTGATTTCTGGGCGACCAGGGCCCGGGACAGCTCGACGGCGACGGTGAGCATGCCGACTCGCTGTGGCCGCCAGCAAGCGGTGAGATCGACGGCAAACCTGCTCACCTAATGAATGTAAAGGGCCCGGCAAAGTCGCCGCGCGCAGCCAACCGGCCGGCGGTAAGATGGGCCTTGATCAGGTTAACCCTCCCTCCTTTCTGAAGGTCCTCTGCCCCCCGGTGGAGGGCCTTCTCTCGCGTATGAGAGGAAACCCAGATGGTTTCCTCTCATCGCCCGGGTCGCTTCGCGACCGGGGCTGCTCTCCTTCCGGTATACGGTTGGGACTTGTCTTAGTAGCCACTCGGGGCGGCGATTGGCAGTCATCTTGGCGACGCGTGTTGCGGCCGGAGCAAGTCCGGCCGCCACTGCGTTGTTGGTTTCTCTTTTAGCCTGTTTAGTTTGTTTCGCTCGCTCGGATGGCGAAGGCGCAGTCGAAGGTGCCTGTCACCGAGCCGCACTCCACCTCTTCGACGTACCAGTCGTTGGCGAGGCCCGCCCACCGCAGGATGGTCTCGATCGATGCCGTCCACACGTGGCATGACTTCACCGTCTTGATCCGGCCCAGCGCGAACATGTTGGAGAAGTTGACGAGCCAGAACTGATGCTCATCTACCTGCAGCCACGCATGTGTGTGCTCTCCGCGCACGTTGTCCATCGCCTCCGTGAAACCCTTGACGACGCCCGCCAGCTTGCGCTGCCGTCCCGGCACGAACCTTCGCGCGCCGC
Organism: Chloroflexota bacterium; assembly: GCA_005880345.1. GTDB lineage: Bacteria > Chloroflexota > Dormibacteria > Dormibacterales > Dormibacteraceae > 40CM-4-65-16. The sequence continues at coordinate 842 of VBGE01000036.1, forward strand.
CGAGGCCGTGCTTGCTGTCAGCGAGCCAGCGCTCGGTCGCGCGACGTCCCCACGCGCGGATCATGTCCTCCGACTCGGGACCGTAGATCGTCTCGAAAGCCTCATTGAGCCGGCTCAACGATTCGACCGGCGACGAGAGCTGCTCGTCGTGCGGCGCGTCCTGCTCGATGTACTGCACGAGTCCGGCGGCGTAAGCCACCTCCGGCCAGCGGTCGCCGGTGACGTCGCGCGCGACGTGGACGAAGTTGCTGAAGTGTGAGTTGAGGATGAAACGTCCGCGCGCTCTCGCGGGCCGCACGCCCATGAGCTCGAGGGTCCGGATCGTCGAGCCGGGGCCGGCGGTCGGCGTCGGGATCGGAGAGCCGTGGATGATCGCCTGCGGCGACGCGGGTGCTGCTGCGGCGACGATCTTCATCGACGTCGTGTCGGGCCCGGGTCCGTTCGACGCGGTCGCCTGGCGAGGCAGCACCGCCACCCCGCCCGCAGGAGTGGCCGCCGCGGCCAGCGGCGAGACGGCAGCCACGCCGGGCGGCGACGTTCGCCGCTGCGGCAGGCGGGCCATCTGGGCCAGGAGCTCGCGCACCGTCTGCGGCCGCTGGCCGGGGTCCTTGGCCAGCACCTTCTGCAGCAGCGCATCCAGCTCGTCGGGCAGGTTGGGGTTGATCTTGACCGCCGAAGGAATCGGGGTGTTGACCGTCGCGTAAGCCACCTCCATCCGGTTGGAGCCGACGAAGGGCAGGCGGCCGGTCAGCATCTCGAAGGTCAACACTCCCATCGCGTAGACGTCGGCGCGCTTGTCCACGTCGTGGCCCATGACCTGCTCAGGCGCCATGTAGCCGGGTGTGCCGATCGCGAGCCCGATCGTGGTCAGGTGCGTCGGCTGGCCGGCCCCACGCGCCAGGCCGAAGTCGGCAAGCATCGCCCGGCCGTCGGTGTGGATCAAAACGTTGGTCGGCTTCAGGTCGCGGTGCACGATCCCGGCGTCGTGCGCGTGCTGCAGCCCATCGCCGATCTCCCGCAGGTAGCGCCACGCGGTGAGCGCGTCGAGCGGACCGCGGTTCAGGACGTCGCGAAGCGTGCCTCCGCGAATGAGGGGCATGGTGAGAAACGTGTTGCCGTCCATGACCTCGAAGTCGTAGATCGGCAGGATGTTGGGATGGTCGAGCTTGGCCAGGGTCTTGGCCTCCGTCTCGAAGCGTTTGACGAAGCCCTCGTCCTGGAACAGCTCGGACGACAGCGCCTTCAAAGCGATCTCGCGGCCGAGCGGCTGCTGGACGGCGCGGTAGACGACGGCCATGCCGCCCCCGCCCAGGCGCTCGACGATCTCGTATTGGCCGAGCCTGGTGCCGGTCAGGTCCTTCATTTCGCGGTCGCCAGGGCCTGGACGATCGAGATCAGGTCAGCCAGGCGGAACGGCTTGCTCAATACGTTGTCGGCTCCGGCCGCGAGGAACCGCTCGCGGTCGCTGGCCATCGAGTGGGCGCTGGCGATGACGATCGGCATGCCCGGCACCTCGGTCTTGATGCGGCGCATCGCCTCGAGCCCGTCGATGCCCGGCATCGCAACGTCCATGAGGATCATCGCCGGCTTCTGGCCGAGGGCGATGTCGACGGCCTGCAGCCCATCGGCGGCGATCAGCACCGCGTACCCTGCCTTCTCGAGCACGCGCTTGCACAGACGCTGCGCGACCTCGTTGTCGTCCGCGACCAGGACCGTGAACGGACGGGGTGTCGTGCCATTCGGATCAGCCATGCCGGAGCTGCATGGCATTGGCGTCCTCGGGCGCCAGCGGGATCGTGAAGTGGAATGACGAGCCGTGGCCGACGGCGCTCTCCACCCAGATCTTGCCTCCATGCATCTCCACGATCTGCTTAACGATCGTGAGGCCAAGGCCAGTCCCGGGAATCGACTGCGCCGCGCCGCTGCGCACGCGCCGGAAGCGCTCGAACACGTGGCCGATCTCCTCGGCCGGGATGCCGATGCCGGTGTCGGTCACGCTCACCAGGGCGTAGCGGCCATCGACGCGACTCGACATGGTGACCATGCCGCCTTCCGGCGAGTACTTGACGGCGTTGTTGACCAGGTTGCTGACCACCTGGATCAGCCGGTCGCGATCGCCCGCCACGATAGGCAGGCGGGGGTCGAAGTCGGACTTGAACTCGACCGAGGCGGCCGAGGGCACCGCGCGGGAGACGGCCTCGGCCAGCACGTCGTTGATGTCCACGTCGGAAGTCCGCATCGCCATGCGGCCGGACTCCATCCGATCGAGGTCGAGCATGTCTCCGATCAGGCGGTTCACACGGTCCGCGTCGTTGAATATGTAGCCGCCGTAAGCCCGCACCTCGTCGGCCTCCAGGCCGCCGTCGCGGATGAGCTCGCTGAATCCCTGGATGCCCGTCAGCGCCGTCCGGAACTCGTGGCTCACGATGCTCAGGAACTCGCTCTTGGTCCGATCGAGCTTCTCCAGATTGGCGTTCGCGTCGCGCTGCGACTCCAGAGCCTCGGCCAGCCTGTCCGATGTCTCACGGACGGCGGTCACGTCCTCGACCAGGACCAGCACATGCTCCGGCCGTCCGCTCTGGTCGGGGATCGGGGTCGCGGTGAGCTGGAGCCACAGCCAGGTGCCCGCCCCGGTCGCCGCCCGAACCTGGATGCTGCCGCCATCCGAAACGCCGGCGAGGAACGAAGGCTTGTGGCTGCGCGCGGCCGCCTGGTCATACGCGCGCAGGAGGTCGGGCCACGCGCTCGCGCGCATCCTGGCCTCGTCGTGGTCGAGCATGTGCAGGAGTGCCGGATTCGCCTCCAGCATCTCGCCGTCGCTGCTGATGCGTGCGATGCCGATGGGTGAGCGTTCGTAGATCGCGCGGTGATCGGCCTCGCTGCGCCGCAGGGCCTGGGTGGTCTCCGACCGCCGGATGAACTGGCCGATCTCGACCCCGGCGTTGGCGAGCATCGTGACCTCGTCGTCGGCCGGCGTGCGCGCCCGGTCGGAGATGAGCTCGATGACGCCGATCACCTCGCCTGAATCGAGAATCGGGAATGCGACCGACTCCTCCTCGGCCGCCAGCACGCCCGACTGCCAGACACGTCCGACGAGACCCGCGCCACTCCTCACGGTGGCCGTGCTCACGGCGTTCGGGTTCGATGCGCACCGTGCGCGCATCGCCTGCCGGTCGGGCTCGAGGGTCCACTGGCGCGCAGCGTCCCAGTCGAGGTAGCCGCAAAGGGCCGCGAGCAGCTGCGGCATCGCCGCCTCGACGCCGCCGGCGGCGAGGATCACCTGACGCATGGCGGCCGCGCAATCGCGAAGAGCGTCGCTTCGCTTGCGCGCCGAGATGTCCACCACCTGGACCAGCAGGCACCCATCGCCTGCGGCGGCCCCAGGCAGCCGCGCCACGAGGAGATCCACCGGTAGCTTCCCGCCGTTCGGCCTCGCCAGGTCGAGCTCAGCCGACCAACGCAGGACGTCGCCGCTGCGCAGCAGGTTGAGCCCGTCCTCGAGGTCCGAGCGTTCCGTTTCGCGAGCCAGCTCCGAGAGCGTCACCTGTAGAGCTGCATCCCGGCCGCGCCCGAGCATGGCGGCCAGCCTGTCGTTGACCTGGATCCATGAACCGTCCAGCTCGGCGAGACCCAGCCCGACGTCGACCGACTCGAGCGTGGCGCGGAGGCGGCGCTCGCTGGCGACCAGGCCGTCGAGCCGCCGCTGCTCGGCCGATGCCGCGTTGCGCATGTGCCTGGTCAGCTCGGTCATCGTGATGGCGACGGCGACCAGCACACCCGCAAGCAGCACCGCGGGGGCCACCTCCGACGCATCACCCGTAGCGATCGGCCGGACGAGCACCGCCATCGCCGCGACCGCCGCGACCGCGATCGACTCCGCGCGGTTCTGCTGAAGGGCGACGACGAGCACCACGGCGAGGTAGAGGGGAAACGCGACGACGGACTGCGCGTCGGCCAGGGCCTGCACGGCGAAGATCGCGGCGAGGGCGGCGAAAGGCGTGCCACGGCGCACCAGGAGGCGTGTCCATGAAGCTGACCCCGGACCGACCCCTGATGACACCCCTGATGCCTCGCCCCCCCTGGCGGGTTGGAAGGTGCGCAGGGCACAAATAGTAAGGAGCAACCACGCGGCTTCAGCCGTCTTAGCGCAGGCGATCGAAAGTTGCCTTAAGCTTCCCGCCGCGGCGCCTTTGAACCATCCCAGCACTCCACTTCAGCCAGAAGGATTGAGCCGCCGCGTCTATCCCTTCCTCGGCCTGGCCATCGTCGGCCTGGTCAGCCTCCACGGGTTCGCCGCCGTCACCACCTCCCTTGCCCTGGCCGGGGCGATGGCGGTTGGCGTCGCCCTGGTCCTGATCCCGCTGGCCCAGATCGACACGCCCGCGCGCAACGGCTTCATCACCGCCACCCCGGTGGTGGGCGGATTCACCCTCGCGCTCTACCCGCTGTGGGCGGACGGGACCGCCTTCGGCGTGGTCGCCTCCGTGATCATCACGCTGCTGGGCAGCATCCTGGTCCTGCTGCCGTGGGAGCGCATCCCTCGGTATCTCCACGCCGTCTCGCCGATCGGCGGCCTCGCCGTGGCTTTCGCCCTGGAGATCCAGTTCGGGCTCAGCATCGTTCGCTCGTTTCCGTTTGTCCTGCTGCCCCTGATCTTCCTGGCGCTGTACTACACGACCGTCGAGTTCGCGGTCGGCGCGGTGCTTGCGGTGGCGGACCTGGTCCTCGTCACGTTCGTCAGCCCAGCCTCTCGAACGTAATCGCGGGGCGGCGATCAACGCCGAAGCGCAGAAGTCCGTGCTGCTGTCCGACCTGTCCCAACGCAACCAGGACCTGCAGGAGCTGACACGGCTGAAGTCGGAGTTCCTCGCCACGATGAGCCACGAGATCCGGACCCCGCTGAGCGGGGTGATCGGCATGACGGGTCTTCTGCTCGACACCACCCTCTCAGATGAGCAGCGCGAATATGTAGAGACGATCCGCGAGTCGGGCGACTCCCTGCTCGAGATCATCAACGACATCCTCGACTTCTCGCGCATCGAGGCCGGCCGCGTGAAGCTCGAAACGGTCGAATTCAGCCCGCGCTACGTCGTCGAGGAGGCGGTCGAGCTGTTCGCCGAGGCCGCCTCGAACAAAGGCGTCGAGCTGGCGATGGACGTCGAGCCGGACGTGCCGGAACTCGTGCTCGGCGACGCCGGACGCCTGCGCCAGGTGCTCATCAACCTGATCGGCAACGCGGTGAAGTTCACCGATGCGGGCGAGGTCGTCGTGCGGACCCGCCGCGATGAGTCGAGGGGTCCTGGCATCGCGGTCCGCTTCGAGGTCTCCGACACGGGCATCGGCCTCACCCCGGGAGAGGTGACTCGCGTCTTCGCTGTGTACTCGCAGCTCGACAGCTCGACCACGCGGCGCCACGGCGGCACCGGGTTGGGCCTTGCGATCGCGCGAATGCTGGCGCAGCTCATGGGCGGCGAGGTGACGGTGGAGAGCGAGAAGGGCAAGGGCAGCACGTTTTCGTTCGCCGCGCTGTTTCGCGAGGCCGCCCAGCCGCGCGCACCGCGCTCGCGCAGGAACGCGCAGCTCGAAGGCACCGCGGTTGCGATCATCGACGACAACAAGACGAACCGCACCATCCTCGAGCGCTACGTCAAGTCGTGGGGCATGCGCGGCCGGTCGTTCGACTCGGGCCACGAGGCTCTGCGCGAGATGCGTCGAATGTCAGAGGGCGACGACGGGTTCGAGGTCGCGATCGTCGACCTCATGATGCCCGCGATGGATGGCGCCGCGGTCGCGGCCGCGATGCGCGCCGACGCCTCGCTGCGCGACCTCGCCGTGATCCTGCTCACGTCGGCCGGCCGGTCGGACAACGCCGTGCCTGGAGTCGACGCCGAGCTGGTCAAACCGGTGCGACCCTCTCAGCTCTTCGACGTCCTGCAGACATTGCTCGCGGGCCGCGCGAGCGCGGAGCAGCCGAGCATCGTTCAACACGTGGGGACGCGAGGAGCGCGCATCCTGGTCGTCGACGACAACGCCGCCAATCAGAAGGTGGCGATGCGGATGGTCGAACGCCTCGGTTACCGAGGTGACGTCGCCTCGACGGGAGCCGACGCGGTCACCATGCTCGGCCGCGGCCACTACGACGCGGTGCTGATGGATTGCCAGATGCCTGAGCTGGACGGCTTCGACGCGAGCCGGCAGATCCGGCACAACGAGCGCGGCGGACGGCACGTGCCGATCATCGCGATGACCGCCGATGCGGGATCGACCGAGCGCGAGCGCTGCCTCGCGGCGGGGATGGACGACTACATCTCCAAGCCGGTGAAGCTGCACGTGGTCGCCGCCGTCCTCGAGCGCTGGCTGGCAACCCCCCAGGCGGTCTAGTCTCCCTCTCCCCTCCAGGGGAGCAATCAGTCGGCGCGGGTAGCGCGTCCTTAACCGGCTTTGCCGGCAGGGTTAGGGAGAGGGGCGAGAACGAAGGTTAGTTCGCTTGAGCGCCACCACCGTCACGTCGTCCACCAGGTCCCTGTCCCGCGCGCCGTGGGCCAGCACGTCGACCATCTGCTGCGCGGTTCCGGCCCGCCGCGCGTCGTAAGGAAGCTGCACGTCCTTCGTCGCGAGGTCCGGCCGCAGGTCGAGCAACCCGTCGGAAAACACCACGAGGGAATCTCCCGGATTGAGCGTCATCTTCCCGGTGACGTATTTCGTGTCTGGAAAGATCCCGATCGGCGCGCTGCGCTCCGGCAGCAGGTCCTGCGACGTGACGCCGCGCAACAGCCGGGCGTGGCCGTGGCCCGCGTCGACATACTCCAGATCACCTGTCCGCGGGTCGAACGTGCAGTGGAACACGGTCACGTACGCCTGGTTGGCCTCCAGCGCCGCCATCATCACCCCCGCGGCCTGCTTGACCCCGTCCTCGAGCGGATTCACCCCGGCGACTCCCCGCAGGGCCGCGCGAGCGGTCGCCATCATCAGCGATGCCGGCAGCCCCTTCCCCATCACGTCGCCCAGCGAGAGCGTGACCCGCCCGTCGCTCCAGCGGTACCAGTCGTAGAAGTCACCGCTGATCTCGCGGGCGGCGGTGAAGTGCGCGGCGAGCTCGAACCCGTCCTCCTGGAAAGGCGACCTCGGCAGCATCCCCGCCTGCAGCTCAGCCGCCCGGCGCATCTGCTCGGCGCGCTCGGCCACCATCCCCTCGAGCCGCGCGAGGTTCGCGCGGTGTTCCATCTCGACGCTGCGGCGCCGGAGGTTGTTGACCACGAGCAGGTAGAGCTGGGTCGCGCCGACGGGCTTGACGTGGTACGCGTACGCGCCATGCTCCAGCGCGGCCCTGCCGAGCTCGGGGTCGTCGACGCCGGAGATCATCACCACGGCCGTGTCCGGTCTGGTCGCCCGCAGCTCCTCGAGCAGGCCGTAGCCGGACTCGTCGGGGAGCCGGACGTCCAGCAGCGCCACGGCGTAGTCGCGCATCTCGAACTTCCGCCTCGCCTCGGCCGCGTTCAAGGCCACGTCGG
>VBGE01000407.1 GCA_005880345.1 Chloroflexota bacterium
GGCGTCGAACTGGAACCCGACGTCGAAGCCGACCGGGATGCGGGCCAGGACCGCAAACGCGACCAGCGCGATCGCGATGCGCACCATCAATCGGGAGGTCATTTCGTCGCCACGGCCGTCAACCCGCGCGGATTGCGCACCACGAGCACGGCCAGGATCACCAGCAGCGCGATGAGGCGCGGGAAACCGAGGGACTGGATCCACATCGTCGGGTAGGTCTCGAGCAGGCCGAGCAGGAAACCGCCAAGCACGGTCAGCGGCAAGGACACCAGGCCGCCGATGAGCGCCGCGGCGAGCGCATCGATGATCAGGAGCGTCAGGCTCGTGGTGTCGAAATTGATGAAGGGAGTGATGAGGATTCCGGCGAGGGCCGCGATCAGGCTGCCGAGCATCCAGCTCACCGCGCCGACGCGCCCGACCGGCACGCCCCACAGCGAGGCGGCCGTTGGACTGTCCGACACGGCGCGCATCGAGCGGCCGAAGCCCGTGTAGCGAAGAAACGCGCCGAGGCCGAATGCCAGCGCAAGCGCCGCGACGATGATCACGATGTAGTTGGCGCCGATTGGAACGTCCGCGACCGAGAAGGTCCATGTCTGCGGCGCGATGTAAATCGGCAGGTGGTACTGGTTGTTCTTCCAGATCAGCGACGCCGCCGACTGCAGCGCCAGCAGCACGCCGATGGTGATCACCGCCTTGACGACCGGCTCGCGCGTCCGCACCCAGCGGAACACCGCGAACTCCAGGAACAGGCCCATGCCGGCGGCGAAGACGAGTCCCGCGAGCACCGCGAGCAGGGTCGAGAGCCAGCCGGGCCAGAAGGGATGCGACCAGCCGTAGAACACCTGCCACGCGATGAACGTCGAGAACATGCCCATGGCGCCATGTGCGAAGTTCAGAACGCCCGTCGTGCGATAGATGAGGACGATGCCCAGGGCGGCGAGGGAGAAGATCCCGCCCAGGCTCAGCCCGATGATCGTGTAGGCGGCAAATGCGGCCATGACTTCAGCTCGACGTCACGAGCAGACCCAGCCCGAGGTCGTGTGCCAGCCACCTGCAGCCGACGTGTAGGTGAAGCAGTGGTTCGGGTCGTGCGGGCCTGAGCCGTAGGAGAGCGGCACCGACCAGCCGGTCTGAAATCCCGACAGCGAATCGAGCGCCTGGACGAGCGTATCGCGCGTCAGGCTCTTGCCGGCCTTGCGCGCCGCCTCGGCGAACACCATCGCCGCGGTCCACGCGTGCTGCGTATAGATGTCGAGTGCCTGGAACTGGCCTGGGTAGAAGTGCTGCACGGTACCGAGGTACTGGCGAACGGTGGCGTTGCCCTGGTGGTCGTATGGGGAGAGGAACGGCACCAGAGAGTGCGCATTCTTCAGCTCACCGTCGTAGGACTTCTGCACGTTGAACTTGTCGAGGCCGGCCCCGAGCACGCCCGGATACCAGTTCGCCGCCTCCATCGCGTCGAAGAGACGGTGGTAGCTGAACGTCGGTCCGTGGTGCGAGTGCTGCAGGTTGAACACCGTTGCGGTGTAGTTGGCCTGCGTCGCGGATACCTCCTCGACATCGGTGTACGCGATGCCGTCGGCCGCCAGCCGGTTCAAGAGGTTGGCCTCGACCGGATGCACCCACGGCACATCGCCCAGCACGACGACTGCCGGGTGCTTCACGCCCAGAGACTTCGCCTCATCCGCGATCGCGGTGCCATATCGGTAGAAGTTGGCGGAGGTCGGAAACGCGAGAGGATCCGTGTACTCGGCCGGCGTGCCGAGGCCCCCGATCACAGGGATGCCGTTGTGAGTCAGAGTCGCGATCTCGTTGTTCTCGCCAAGGGGCGCGGTCAAGCCGACCACGGCGAGCACGTTCTGCGAGATGAGGTATTGCGCGCAGGCGTGCGCCGAGCTGGCGTCGTACTTCGAGTCGCACCACACGTACTCGACCTGCCGGCCGTTGATGCCGCCGGCCTGGTTGATCGCCTGCATGTAGGCGCGGACCGTGTCGCGCTCGACCGATGAGTCGACCGGTCCCGTGATGTCGAAGAAGCCGCCGATCGTGATCGAGCCACCGCTGACGCCGGACTGAGCCTGGTTGCTCGAACCGGTGCCGCCAGACGTGGCTGCCTGGTTGCCGCCACCCGGGACGCTCGCGGTGGAGCCCGCCACGTCGCCGCTGGGGCCGATGGCCCCGACTCCGCCCGACTCGTTCCCGGAAGCCCCGCGACACAGGCACTCCCCCTTGGTGGGTATTGCTCCAGCAGCCCCTTCCCCGCTAGGTAATACGCCCGAGTACGACCCTCTACCCGAATTGGGCGCCGTGTTATGTGGGTATCAACCCGATAAATGCGAATTGTCCACGCACTCGAGCCGGCGTTCAGGCGGTGACAGTGTCCTCGTC
>VBGE01000408.1 GCA_005880345.1 Chloroflexota bacterium
CGATGAACGCGACGGTGAGCGGCGTGCTGTGGCGGCGCGCGCGTGCCATCTCCCGCTCCGCCGCGGCCACGCCTGCGGCGCGGCGAAGCACGCCGGTGAGCTCGTCGAAGGCCGACTTCTCGCGCAGGTCGAAGAGCGACCTCGTGCTCATCGATGCGAGATCCCGCGGATGCAGGCCGAGATCGGCGGCCAGCATGAGGCGAACCTGGGCGTCTCGCGCGCGGCGCGCCTCGGCAAACGTGCGGCCGAACAGGAGCAGCCA
>VBGE01000037.1 GCA_005880345.1 Chloroflexota bacterium
CGCCGGCGAACTCGAACCACTGCCTGGTGACGGTCTCCTCCCTGCGCGCGCGCGCCAGCTCGGACCGCTGGATATAAAAAGGCGCGTGCTTGAACACCGCGTTCTGGCCGCAGTGATCGAAGTGGAGGTGGCTGTTGATCACGATCTTCACGTCGGCGGGGCTGAGGTCATGCTCGGCGAGGGCCTCGGCGGCATGGCGGTTGACGACCTTCCACTCTTTGAGGAGCTCAGTCGGCCAGCCGACACCGGTATCGACGAGGATCGCCCCCGCGCGCGGATGCTTGATGACGAACCCGTGCACCGGGATGTGGTTCAAGGCGTCGATGCGCGCGAGGTGAAGCCGGACGATCTCCATCTAAGGGATGAAGGGAGACACTGCGAACACAAGGAAGAGCAGCGCGACATAGACCATCGAGTAAGTCCACAGGCGGCGCGTCCAGCGGCGCCCCTCGCGGTCGAGCACGGCTATGCCCACGAGCCCGATGCCGAGGACGATGGCGGCCGCCAGGTAGACGGCACCTGCCGACCCGGTGAAGAACGGCACGGTGCTGACCGCGGCGGTGAGCGCCGCGTACACGACGGTCTGCCGCTTCGCCGAGAGCTCGCCGGCGACCACAGGCAGCATCGGGATGTTCGCCCGCGCGTAATCCGCCTTGATCAGCTGGGCCAGTGCCCAGAAATGCGGTGGCGTCCAGAAGAAGATGACCGCGAAGAACGCGAGCGCTGTCAGGTCGAGGCGTCCCGTCGCGGCGGCCCAACCGACGAGGGGCGGCATGGCGCCGGCCGCGCCGCCGATCACGATGTTCTGCGGGGTCGAGCGCTTGAGCCAGATGGTGTAGACGAAGATGTAGACCAGCGCGCCGGCCAGCGCGAGCGACGCGGCCAGCAGGTTGGCGCCGACCCACAGTGTGGCGAAAGCCAGCGCGATCAGCCCGATGCCGAGGGCGAGTGCATGCCAGGCGGGGATGCGGCCGTCCGGCAGGGGCCTGCGGCGAGTGCGGTACATCGCTGCGTCGATGTCGCGGTCGAACCAGCAGTTGATGGCGTGCGCGCCGCCGGCGGCGAACGTTCCGCCGAACAGGACCGCGAGAATCGCCGTGAAGCTGGGATGGCCATGGGCCGCGGGGATCATCACTCCGACGGCGGTGGCGTCCAGCAGCAGGACGACGCGCAGCTTGAGGAGGCTGACGTAATCGCGCAGCTTCGTCATGCCGGTCGCTTGTCCACGGCCAGGCGCGCGAGCGCCGGCGCACGGTCGGTCCGCGGCAATGCGAGCAGCGCAAGCGACGCCATGCCGGCCCAGACCAGCGTCGCGATCGCCACGTGCAGGCCGTTGAAGAGCGCGCCGTCAGTCACAGCCGCCCCGGCCCCCACCGCGACCTGCAGGGCAAACACCGCGATCGTCGCCATCGCGATAGGACGCAAAGCTGCCAGGCGAAGTGCCTTGACCAGCGAGTAGACGAGCAGTATCCCGATCACGAGGACGGCGCCGCGGTGGAGCATGGTGAACGCGTTCGCGCCTGAGAAGTCCAACGCAACGCCGCCGCCGCAAAGCGGCCAGGAGTGGCATCCGTTGTCGGCGTTGCTCGCCACCACTGTGGAGCCGGTCAGCAGGAGGACGTAGGTCGCCGCCGCCGCGACCGGAGCGATGCGGTTCGTCTCGCCCTTTGAGGGCGGGAGCGCCAGGATGGCGGTGGCCAGCAGCAAGCCCAGGATGAGCATGGCGAGCGCGAGGTGGACCAGCACCAGCCAGGACGCGAGCTCGTTGACGACCACCCCGGCGCCAAGCAGCCCCTCGCCTCCGGAGCCAGGCCAAAACCACCGTGGCGAGGAGCAAGACGCCGGTGATGCTCCCGACCGTGCGATGGGAGTACTCGATGATGGAGTGGACGTCGGCCGCCGGGTAAGGACGGCCGTGGCAGAGCGGCCAGTCGGGACATCCGAGGCCGGACCCGGTGACGCGAACTACGCCGCCGAGCGCGATCTGCAGGTACGCAAAAAGAGCAGTCGCGAAGGCAAGGCGGCGAAAGCCACGCGCGGAGACCACCAGCGGCCCAGTCTACTGACTGGCCAGAATCGACAGCTCCGCGGCGAGGACGCGCTCGTCCAGCTCGCCGACCTGGCGCCGGTCGATCGTGCCGTCGGCGCGCACGAAGATCGTCATCGGGAGCGCCGACATGCCGTAGGCACGCCCCACGGCGAGGTCCTCGTCCAGGAGCGACTGCCGGATGTCGAGGCCGGCGAGGTACGTGCGAGCCGTATCGCTGCTCTCGCCCTCGTTGATGAGCACGAGGCGCGCGCTGGAACGACCGACGTCCTTCTGCAGCATCGGCATCTCCGCCTTGCACGGGGGGCAGTACGTGGCCCAGAAGTTGATCACCACAGGCTTGCCTGCAAAGTCGGAGAGCCTGACCGCGGTCCCGTCGGTGGCATGCAGCGCAAACGCCGGCGCCTTCCCGCCGGCCGGCGCGGGCGAGGTCTCGGGCCGGCTGATGGTGGTCAGGGCCTGCAGGACGTCGGGCGCACCCCAGCCATCGCCACCCGACGCCAGCTCGGTCAGGCCTTTGGCGCTCAGCGATGTGACCAGCGACGGAGGAATCTCCTGCCCGACCCTCGGTACGCCCCGATAGACCAGGCGCACGTACCCGTGCCTGTCGACCAGCGCCAGGGTCGAGGTGTGCGTGTCACCGCCGGCGAGGGCGACGTCGAATGGCTTCCAGAACGCGGTGAGCGCATCAGTGCCGCCCGTGGCGAATATCCAGCTCGCGCCAACCTCCCTGGCGTAACCCGCGAGGACGGCAGGTGTGTCGACGCTGGGATCGGTCGTGACCTCCAGCAGCATCACGGAGCCGGCCGCTTGCCTGGCCAGCTGCAGGAACAGCGCCGTGTACAGGGGGCAGGTCTCGTGGCAGGTGGTGTGGAACGCGGCGATGACGACGTCCTTGCCGGCGATCGTCGAGAGGTTGACCGTCGCGCCCTTCTGGTCGACCAGGTCGAAGGCAGGCAGCGGCACGAACTTCCCGGCGAGCTCGCCAAGGCCAAGGTTGACCTCGTCGTTGCCCGCGTAAACCGCGCCGTCGATCAAACGGCCGGAGTCGATGCCCAGCAGGAGTGGCTCGACCTGACCCGCGGTGATGGTCAGCCCGACAAGCTGTAAATCAGAGCCAAGGCGCACGCCGGTGTAGGTCCCTGTCGGCACCGCGAGAGCCAGGAGCTGACGCTGCGCGGGCGCAGCCGGCACGTCGCCCGAGACCGAGCCCAGCGCCGACCACGAATCATCGCCCTGGCGCAGCGACAGCGTCGACGAAGACAGCGACGTCGCGGAGCGCGCCGCTCCAACCACCACCAGCGTGCCGGTCGACGGTTGCAGCCGCGGCACCGCCCACAGGGCGGCGATCGCCAGGACCGCGACCACCCCGGCCGCAAGCCATGTGTACCGAGCTCTCGTCTATGCCACCTTCAGCGGGACGCCACCGTACCTGGCGGCGATGCGGTCGATGAAGGCCGCGCAGAGCTCGGCGATCGCGGCGCTGCCGATCTGGACCACGTTCTCCGCGTTGCTCTCGCCGCTGTGCGAGAGGTTGAAGCTGCCCGCGTACACGTAGTCATCGGTGACCAGGATCTTGGCGTGCATGAAGTCATGCGTAGAGCCTTTCGCGTAGGGAGTCGAATGCTTCGAGCCGAAGCGTGCGCCGCTCGTGATGCTGTGAAACGCAGCAATCTTCCACGCCGCGCCAGGCTGCGACCCCCACTGCCGGTTCACCTCTTCCATCTGGGTCGCATCGTACACACCGGCAACGTCGACCCTGGACTGCGCGATGACCTCGGCCAAGGTCCCCAGCACCGGGCCGGAGGTGATAACAGGCGAGCAGATTCTGATTCGCTTTTGCGCAGAGGCGATGGAGCGCGACATCGCATGGACGAGCTTGAGGCTCCGCCCTGGACAGAAATAAGGGCGGACATCGGTGCCATCCGCAAGCCGCGACCACGGTGAAGAGATGCGGCCGGACAGCGCAACGATCGGGTTCTCCCATAGGCCTTCGAAGTTGGCTGCGTAGTCCCTGGCGACCTCGCCGGAGGCGATCGTGAACATCGCGTTCTCCTCGCGGTTCCACGAGTCGTTGGTCCAGTTCGTCGAGCCCGTGAGCACGGTGGCCGCATCCGTGGTGGCGTCACGCACCACGTACTTGTGGTGCATCAGGTCGGGTACACCGGAAACCGGCTTCACCTGCACCCCGGCCGCCTCCAGCCGGTGAACGAAGTCCCAGTCGATCTCCGGCGGCGCGGGCACCGGGATGGCCAGCGCGTGGTCCTGGTTGAACATCAGCCGGATCTTGACGCCGCGCTTCACCGCTGCCTCGAAGGAAGCAAGCACCACAGCCGCCGGCGAGGCGGCGAGGCGAAGGTCGTAAATCGCGATGTCCATCGACGTCGTGGCGCCATCGAGAAACAACGCGAGGCGCTGGGCGACGGCGTCGGCGGTCTGGCCGCCATCGGTCAAAAAGTAGAAGTCGAGCGGCGCTATTTCGCGTCCGCCTTGGGCTCGCCTGTCTGCTCGCGGGGCTCGTCGACGGTGACGGGCAGCGGCCGGGTCGCCATCTCGGCGGCCTCCTCCGGGTCGTCGGTCAGAGTCATGAGCTTGAGGTCTTCCGGCGCGATGGCGCCGGCCGAGAGAACGTGGCCCTTCAGCCATTCCAGCAAGCCGGTCCAGTACGGCGTGCCGAAAAGCACGATCGGGAAGTGCTCGATCTTGCCGGTCTGCGCGAGCGTGAGCGACTCGAAGAGCTCGTCCAGCGTGCCGAAGCCGCCTGGAAAGATGACGAACCCTCGCGCGTACTTGACGAACATGTTCTTGCGGACGAAGAAGTAGCGGAACTCGACGCCGAGGTCGACGTACTTGTTCAGCGACTGCTCGTGCGGCAGCTCGATGTTGCAACCGACCGACAGTCCGCCCGCCTCATGGCAGCCACGGTTGACGGCCTCCATGATGCCCGGGCCGCCACCGGTGATGACGGCGAACCCACGCCGCGCCAGGGCGTCGCCGAGCTTGACACCGGCGCGGTAGTAGGGGTCGTTGGGGTGCGATCGGGCCGAGCCGAACACAGTGATGGCGGGGCCGACCTCGTTGAGCGCGTCGAACCCTTCGACGAACTCGGAAAGGATCCTCAGAACGCGCCAGGGGTCGGCATGGTGACTGAGCTCTTCGATCGCGCTGCGCTCGAGCAGGGTGCGGTCGGCGGGGATGTGCTCTGTCGGCAGGACCAGGCGCCCGGCGCGCCGGCGGTCACTCATGTCCCGGCGACCCACCTCACGCATCAGGCGTGCTCGGTTTCGCCGTTGGCTGGGAGGTCTTCAGTGGAGGCAGGAGCCGGCGGGGTTTCGGGCTCGCGAACCGCCTCGCTCGTCAGCGAGACGCGCTTGCGCGCCTTCTTCTCCTTGTCGCCGCCGTTGACGATCGCGGGCTCGGGAAGGGCGGGCGGCGCGACCGCATTCATGGCGACGGAGTCCGCGATGAGTGCTTTGGCCGTGGGCTTGGTAGTCGAGCCGTCCGGCATCTCGAGCAGCTGGTCGAGGTGCGCGCGAAGCGTGGTCACCTCGGCCTCCAGCTCACGCACGCGACGGCGGTGCCGCATGTGCTCGGTGAAGTGGTGCAGGCCATTCCACCAGTGATACAGCGTGCCGGCGGCGACGACCGCCACGAGGGGAACGATGGCGACCGTCCAGAGCGGGATTCCGTTGACGTGGAACACCGACCAGCTGACGTTGACCGACCCCGTGTTGCTGTAGCCGAAGACCGTGGCGGCAACGCCCAGTAGCAGGCCGAAAATCAGCGCCGTGGCGAGCAGAAAACGCTGCCACATGTGGCTCAGGTCGGGCACCCGGCGAAGGGTACAACGGTTGCTGGGCGACTGCCCAGGCTTTAAGCCTTCTCGCCGCTCCCCAGCCGCTCGAGCCGGATGACCGGGATGCGCCGCGAGGTCTTGCGACGGTAGTCGTTGAAGCCCGGCATCTTGAGGGCGTGGTTGGCGTAGAGCCGCTCGTAGTCGTCGTCGTCCGCGACGACGTTGGCCCTGGCATCGAACTTTTCGCCCAGCACCTCGACGGTGACGACCGGGTTGGTGACGAGGTTGTGGTACCAGGCCGGGTGGGTCGGAGCGCCGCCCTTGGAGGCCAGCACCACGAGATGGCCGTTGTCCCGGGAAAACGCGAGCGGGTTCTCGCGAGTGGCCCCGGTCTTGGCTCCCCTGGTGGTGAGGATCAGGACGTCTGAGCCTTCAAATGGGCCGCCGGAGGCCCTCCCGGCGTTGGCGCGAAGGTCGTCGATCAGGTTTCGGTTGAAGTCGTTGTAGCTGTTAGTCATGCAGGTGTTTCATACCCATGGCGGCCCGTCTCCATTCCCGACCGGTCCAAGACCTGAGATATTGAGCGCCGACCGTGTCTGCTTCACTCCAACCGCCCTCGCCCGCCGGCCAGCTGTCCCCTGACGGGTTCTGGTGGTGGGACGGGGCGCGCTGGGTGCCCGTCGCCCAGCCTCAGTCCCCGCCGACCCTCCCGAGGGCTCCCCGAGCCCGATTGCCGTGGCTGCGGATCAGCGCTGGGGTTGCCGCGATCGCCGGCACCATCGCGACCCTGGTGGCGTGCATCGTGCCGTACGGCTCGTTCTCCGACCCGAGCGGCGGCCCGACGACCAGCTCCAGCATCTTCAACGGCGGTTT
>VBGE01000038.1 GCA_005880345.1 Chloroflexota bacterium
CGCCCCGACGGACGCTGGAAAGGCAATCCCAAGCATGTCCTTCATCCGCTGCCGGCCGCGGACGGGGTCGAATCGATACTCCTCAACATCAGGGGGTGCCAGCAGCTCCGCCGGCGCGAGTCTCTCGAGCTCGGGCTGGAGCCGATCCTTCGGCAGCTGGCAGAGCAGCAGCTCGCCGGTGGAAACCTCGCATGCGGCGATGCCTGACTCCAGGCCCCTGGTCCATGCAGCCACCAGGTAATTCGGGCGTGACGGCTCGAGGTAGGCGTCCTCGACCACCGTGCCCGGGGTGAGCACTCGGGTGACGTCGCGCTTGACGATCTTGTTCTTGGTGGCGGCCTCGACCTGGTCGCAGATCACAACCTTGTGGCCCGCGCGCAGGAGCTTGCCGACGTACGACTGCCACGCGTGATGCGGGACGCCGCACATCGGCGCGCGGCCCGTCTTGCCGAGCGGGCGCGAGGTGAGCTGCACGCCCATGACGGGCGCGGCAACCTTCGCGTCGTCGAAGAAGATCTCGTAGAAGTCGCCGAGCCTGAACAGCAGGATCCCGTCGGGGTGCTTTTCCTTCGCCTCCCGGTACTGCCGCATGACCGGGGTCGCTGGGGGGTTCAAGCCGCCGGCAATCCCGTGAGCTGGCCGGCAGTGGCCTGCAGGACACGGACGTTCAGGACGTCACCGGCTGCGATGGCGCCGGCGCGCAAGATGTTTGTCCGCTTGCCTTGGCGGATTCGTCCGTAAGGACGTTGGAGCTCATCGCGCCCTTCGACGAGGACCTCGACCTCGCGCCCGACCCAGCGCGCCGTCTTCCGCGCCGCGATCTCGCGCTGCAACCCAAGGAGGTCGTTGAGACGGCGGAGCTTCTCTTCCTGCGGCACGTCGTCCGCCAACTTCGTCGCGGCGAAGGTGCCCGGCCGCGGCGAGTACATGGCGATGTGGACGACGTCGAACTCCATCTCCTCGACCAACGTCCGCGTGTTGAGGTAGGCGGCCTCGGTCTCGCCGGGGAAGCCGACGATCACGTCAGTTACGAGGCCGATGTCCGGCATGAGGCGCCGCGCGTTCTCGACGATGGCTCGATAGTGGCGTGTCTGGTATCCACGCGCCATTCGCTTCAGCACGGTGTCGTCCCCGGACTGAATCGGCAACTGAAGCTCGCGGCACACCACGTCGCTTGCGGCCATCACCTCGAGGAGCTCACGTTCGAGGTCCTGGGGATGCGATGTCATGAAGCGCAGGCGCTTCAATCCGGGAATTCTCTCTACCTGCCGCACCAGCGCCGCCAGACCGCCTTGACCATCCGGGTCGCGGTAGTCGTCGACGTTCTGGCCGACCAGCACCACCTCTCTGGCTCCCTCGGCCACAGCCTCGCGGCACTCCGCCACGACCGCTTCCATCGACACGTGCTTCTCGCGGCCTCTGACGCGAGGGACGATGCAGAACGTGCAGTTGTGGTCGCACCCCTGGATGACGCGTACAAAGTGGCTGACGCCGGTGCGACCGGCGGGCGGCAACGCCTCGCCCTGCGAGTAGTCGTAACGAGACTCGAGTGCGGAGACGAATGGTTCGTACTCGCCGATCGGCACGACAGCGTCGAGGTGCGGGAATCGGCGCCGGAGAGCGTCGCCTTCCTTGGCGACTATGCAGCCGGTGACCGCGATCGTCCGCTCCGGCGTCTTCCACTCGCGCAGCTCGTGCAGCTTCGAGTAGACACGATCCTCAGAAGCCTGCCGCACAACACAGCTGTTCAGGATCGCCACGTCGGCACGCTCGAGCGAATCCTCGACGTAGCCCGCCGCGAGCAGCCTCCGCGCGAGGCTTTCGGAATCCGCCGAGTTCATCTGGCATCCGATCGTCCAGATGTGGAACGACCTCGTGTTGTGTTGCTCGCCCCTCTCCCCAGATCCCTCTCCCCTGTGGGGAAAGGGTGCCCGTACCAGTCCCGTTAGCGACTCTCCACCAAAAGCCTGATGCCGGTGCGCTCCTCGCCGTCGATGGAGATGTCGATGAACGCCGGGATGCAGACGAGGTCGAGCCCCCCCGGGGCGACGTAGCCGCGCGAGATGGCGATGGCCTTGACCGCCTGGTTGATCGCGCCCGCGCCGATGGCCTGGACCTCGACCCGGCCCTTGCTGCGGATCACGCCCGCTATGGCGCCCGCGACGGCCACTGGCTTCGAGGTGGCCGAAACCTTGAGCACCTCTACTGGAGCGCGCTCCGCTGTCATTGCTGGAACCCCTTCAAATATGTTCACGATCGACTCGTTGGATCGACGTTGCCCGTCCGGTGGAGGCATCAATGTTAACCAGAACTGAATTGAAAGTCACGGGTCCGGACGCCACCACGAAGCGGTTGGGGACCCCCGTCAGGAAGCGCTGGATGACCACGTCCTTGTCCATCCCGATGCACCCGTCCCGGGGCCCCACCATTCCGACATCGGTGACGTAGGCGGTGCCTTTGGGCAGCACGTGGGCGTCCGCGGTCGGGATGTGGGTGTGGGTGCCGACCACGGCGCTGACGCGGCCATCGAGATACCAGCCCATCGCGGCCTTCTCCGAGGTCGCCTCGGCGTGCATGTCGCAGAAGGCGATCCTCGTGCCGGGATGCGCGCTGAGGATCGCGTCTGCCGCCCGGAATGGGTCATCCAGGGAATCGAGGAAGATGCGGCCGATCAGGTTCATGACCAGGACCTGGTGGCCGGCCACCTCGACGGTGCACCAGCCTTGACCCGGCGCCGGGGGCGGATAGTTCGCGGGACGCAACACGCGCTCGAGCTTGGGCAGGTCGGCCACGAATTCCTTCTGCGCGAAGACGTGATTGCCGCTCGTGATGACATCCGCCCCAGCTCCCTTGAGCTCGGCCACGATCTTGGCCGTGAGGCCGAAGCCGCCGGCGGCATTCTCGCCGTTCAGCACCGTCAGGTGCGGTTGCAGCTCTTGCTTGAGCGCAGGCACGATCGCCTTGACGGCGTCGCGGCCCGGCTGCCCCACCACATCCGCGACGAACAGAATCCGGAACTCGCCGTCAGGCATCAGCTGATTCTCGTGCAAACAAAAAAGGGAGCCCTTTGCGGACTCCCTCTCTTGAACCTATTTCGCGTACTCCACGGCCCTTGTCTCGCGCACCACGGTGACGCGGATCTGGCCGGGGAAGCTGAGCTCGGATTCGATTCTCTTGGCGATGTCTCGGGCCATGAGCTGAGCGGCTGAATCGTCGATCTGCTCCGGCTTGACCAGGATCCGGACCTCGCGGCCGGCCTGGATCGCGTAGGACTGCTGGACCCCCGTGAAGGAGTTTGCGATCTCCTCCAGCTTCTCCAGCCTTTTCACATATGCCTCGAGCGATTCGCGGCGTGCACCCGGCCGAGCGGCGGATATGGCGTCCGCGGCGATCAGGAGCAGCGCCTCGATGCTGTGCGGTTCCTCGTCGTAGTGATGCGCGCGAACCGCGTGCACCACCGGCGCCGGGACCGCGTGTCGCTGCAGGAGGTCTGCCCCGATGACCGCGTGCGAGCCCTCGACCTCGTGGTCGATGGACTTGCCGATGTCGTGCAGCAGCCCCGACAGCTTGGCGACGCGTACGTCGGCGCCGATCTCGGACGCCATCATGGCGGCGAGATAGGCGACCTCCTTGGAATGGTTGAGCACCTGCTGGCCATAGCTGGTTCGGAAACGAAGGATCCCGAGGTGTCGAACGACCTCGGGGTGCAGGCCCTGCAGGCCGAGCTCCAGAACGGCGGCCTCCCCCTCCTCCTTGACCCTTTGCAGGACCTCCAGGCGGGACTTGGCCACGATCTCCTCGATGCGGGCCGGATGGATCCGGCCGTCGACGATGAGCTTGTTCAATGCGACCCGCGCCACCTCGCGGCGGACCGGGTCGAAGCCGCTGATGATGACTGCCTCGGGAGTGTCGTCCACGATCAGGTCGATTCCCGTGGCCTGCTGAAGCGCTCGGATGTTGCGCCCCTCCTTGCCGATGATGCGCCCTTTCAGCTCATCGGTAGGTAGCGGCAGCACCGAGACCGAAACCTCGGCTGTCTGGTCGGCGGCGACGCGCTGGATGGACTCGGTGACGATCTCCCGGGCCCGGCGCTCGCTCTCGTCGCGAGCCACCAGCTCGGATTCGCGAACCTTGCGCGCCACTTCGTTGCGCAGGTCCTGCTCGACCTGTGCCATCAGGATGCCCTGGGCCTCCTGGCGCGTCATGTTGGCGACGCGCTGGAGCTCCTGCTCCTGCTTGCGGTAGCTCTCCTCGAGCTGCGCTTTGATGTCGTCGAGCGACTTCCTCTGAGCCGCGAGCTCGCGCTCGCTGCGGTTGAGGTCCTCGCCCTTCCGGTCGAGGTTTTCCTCCTTCTGGAGGATGCGCTTTTCGATCTGCTGCGACTGAGCCCGGTATTCGCGGGCTTCCTGTTCGGCGGCGGTGCGGACCTTGACAGCCTCTTCCTTGGCCTCGAGAAGCTTCTCTTTGGCCTGGGTTTCAGCGTCGAGCAAGGTCTGCTGGGCCTTGAGCTCCAGGACGTGGCTCCCATCGCTCTGCCGGCGCCGGAGGGTGGCGTAAGCCGCTCCGAAACCACCGGCCACGGCCACCACTGCCACCGCCACGAGTAGCAATACGAAGACGTAGACAGGCATGTGACATGCACCTCGTTAATTCGATTGTCAAAGTGCGTGACCACGGCAGGACTCACAACCGGGGTCCCGCCTGGGGTTGGCTCTATGACTTACGGGCCCCAGAACGGGCCCGTGTGCACCTGATTTTAGTCGCCTGCGCCTCGCCAGACCGCCTCGCAGGCCGCCCGCGCCACCGTCATCGAGAACCCACGACGCAGCAGCTTGGATCCCACGGTGTCGAGTAGTGCCCGGTAAGTTGGAAACGACTTGCGGCCGCACAGCCGTTCGGCCACCCCGGTGGCCGAGGCGAGCTGCTCGTCTTGGGTGAACTGGACCATCGCCCCGTCCGCCAGCCGGCGGTCGATGCCCCGCGCCACGAGCTCAGCGGAGAGTGCCAGCGGGCCCAGAGAGCGAGAACGGCGCCGGACGTGGCCCTCGGCGAAGGCCCGGTCGTCCTGCAGGCCAAGCTCCGCCAGCCGGGCCACCGCCGCGTCGACCTCGAGCGCGTCGTAGCCCCGCCGGCCGAGCTTCCGCCGGAGCTCGGCCCGGGAATGGCTGCGCCGTGCCATCAGACCGACGGCGGCGGCGAAAGCCCCGCCCGGCGGTGGCGGCGGCTTAGAGCTCCTCCGCGGCACCAGCCGTGGACCTGACGGGCGCGCTCGCCTTGCTGGGAGTCACACCCCCCGCAGCCTTCTCGCGCACCCTGGCTTCGATCTCGGCGGACAGGGTCGGGTTCTCGCGCAGGTAGTTGCGGACGTTATCGCGACCCTGGCCGAGGCGGTGGTCGCCGTACGACATCCA
>VBGE01000409.1 GCA_005880345.1 Chloroflexota bacterium
GGTCACCTTGCCTTCGGCGGTCGCGATCGTGCCGCCGCGATGAATGACGACTCCCTCGCATCGCACGATGCCGGTGTCGAGCGTGATGGGCCGCACGAAGTTGGTCTTGAGCTCGAGCGTCGTGTAGCGGTCACCGACGCCCAGCGTCGAGTGGACGGAGCAGCCCATCGCCGAATCGAGAAGCGTCATCGCGAAGCCGCCGTGCACGACGCCGATGGGGTTGTACAGGTACTCCGCCGGCTCGCCCTCGAAAACCGCCTTGCCCTCTTCGACGTGGACGCCGCGAAAGCCCATCGTCTCGGCGATGGGCGGCGGCGGGAGCCGGCCCTCGAACACGTCCTGCAGGAGCTGCAGCCCGGTCTTGCCGGGCGAGGCCTCCATGATGAGGAAGGGGTCCGCCCAGCTGAACGTGCGCGTGCGTGCCGTCTGCTCGGTCACCATGCCTAGCTTAGAAAGGCCGAGACCACGGCCGAAATTCCCAGCACCGCGATGGCGAGGCCGCTGAAAGTGCTGATGCCGCGGATGACCCGCGGCGTGACGCGCGCCCGCAGCAGCGACGCGCCCAGCACGAGGACGCACCACCACGTGGCCGATCCGAGCAACACCCCGACCACGGCGAGCGACGGCCGAACCAGCGACCCGCTCGTGCCCAGGCCCAGCGTGGCCGCCAGCGCGGCGAAGGAGACGATCGTGGCGGGGTTGGTGATCGTGAGACCAAGAGTCGACGCGTAAGCCCAGGCCAGTCCGCGGCCGGTCGGCGCGGCCGGCGCCGCCGCGGCTTCCCTGCGCCGCGCCAGCAGAATCGAGGCGCCCAGCACGACCAGGATCACCCCGCCCACCACCGCCAGCGGCCGCCGCCCCGCGGCAAAGGCGGTCGTCACCGCCGTCACGCCGAACGTCGCGATGGCCGCGTAGAAACCGTCCGCGGTGGCCACACCGAAACCGGAGAACAAGCCTGCGAGCCGCCCCTGGACGACCGTCCTTCTGAAGCAAAGAAAGAAGATCGGCCCGGGCGACGCGGCGACAGCAAAGCCCAGAGCGAATCCCCGGAACAGAAGGCTGAAAATCATCCGCAACGTCGCGCGCCACAAGCTCCGCAGCTTCCTCACCATCAGCGGCATCCTCATCGGCGTGCTCGCCCTGACCACGATGGGCGCGCTCGCGGAGAACTTCAACGCCCTCATCGACGGCGGCGTGAAGTACTACGGCGGCAGCATCCAGGTCGGACCGCCCGACGGCCAGGCCGCTTCCTTGATCGCGACGAGCAAGATCGACGAGATCAAGCAGATCCCCGGCGTTGCCGCCGCGTTCCCCGCCTACCAGTTCTCGGCCAAGCCCGGCCAGATCACGGCCGTGAGCTTCGGCATCCCCGACCTCATCATCGCCGGCGACCCGACCGAGAACGCGTGGAGCTCGCTCAAGACGACCTACGCGCAGGGCCACGCCATCGACGCCGACTCGCAGGGCGAGGTGGTGCTGGGCTCGACCATCGACAAGGAGTTCAAGAAGAACATCGGCGACAGCATCGACCTCCCGGTCAAGCCGGCCGACGCCAAGCCCGACTTCGTCAACCACACGTTCAAGGTGGTGGGCATCCTGAATCCCACGCGCACCGCGCCCGACACCTTCGCCTACATCGGCATGAACGACGGCCAGGTGCTGCTCAAGGACAGCCTGCCGGCCGCGATCCGCGACCAGGTCGACGTCTCGCAGATCACCGAGGGCATCGACGTCTACGGCAAGCCCGGGACGTCGATCGGCGACCTCGACAAGATCGCCGACCAGATCAACGCGCAGGTCACCGGCGTAAAGGCGATCAAGCCCAGCGTGCTGGTCAACAGCTTCAAGTCCGGCGGCCAGGTGTTCACCGCGATCACCACCGCGGCCGCGCTGCTGGCGCTCATCATCGGCGGGCTGTCGGTGGTCAACACGATGTTCATGGCCGTGGCCGAGCGCGTGCGCGAGATCGGCTTGAAGAAGGCGGTGGGCGCGACCACCTTCAACGTGATGGGCGAGTTCCTGCTCGAGGCGACGCTCATCGGTCTCGTCGGAGGCTTGCTGGGCTACGGCATCGGTGCGCTCATCACGATCGTCATCAATGCGACCACGCCCGCGGGTCAGTCGACCCTGTTCCTCATCACGCCCAACCTCACCATCCTCGCCGTCGGTTTCGCCACCGTGCTGGGCGCGGTCGCGGGTGTGCTGCCGGCGTGGCGCGCGGCGCGGCTTGACCCCGTGATCGCGCTGAGGAACGAGTAGGTGGCCGACGTCCGCCTGGTCGGCCTGAGCAAGAACTACAAGCGCGGCGCGGAGGTCATCAAGGCGCTCGACGGCGTGACGCTCGACATCGAAAAGGGCGAGTTCGTCGCGGTGGTCGGGCGATCCGGCAGCGGCAAGACGACGATGCTCGACCTGCTCGGCCTCCTGCTCAAGCCGACGTCGGGCAGCCTGTTCATCGACGACGTCGACACCGCCAGGCTCAACGACCGCGAGCGCGCCCACATGCGCGCGCGGCGCGTCGGCTTCGTCTTCCAGGAGTAC
>VBGE01000039.1 GCA_005880345.1 Chloroflexota bacterium
GAACGGCTGCGTGATCGCGAACGAGACCATCGGCCAGGAGAGGGAAAGGCCGGAGATCGGCTTGCCCACCGGCAGCGAATGGTTGACCAGCGCCAGCCCCGCGCCGACCTGCGCCTGCGTCCACGCGGTCTCATAAGAGCGCTGGATGAGGTCCGCCTCCTGCGACTCGAGCAGCGCGGCCAGCGTCGTGGTGACGTCGGGAGATTGGTTCGTGAGCTGGCTCTGCGCGGTCTGGATCTGGGAGATCAGGTCGCCCAGCTGCCCGCTGACGTCGGCCTGCCGGCTCATCACGTCCTGGAGCGAGCTCAGGTTCGCGTTCAACAGGTCGAGCGTCCCCATCTCGCGGTCCAGGTCGTCCTGGCGCGCCTGCCGGTCGGCCTGCAGGAGGGCCAGGTCTGCTTCGAGCTTGGCCTGCAGCGTGTGCGCGCGCTGTCCCGCCACCACCGCGTCGGCAGTTGCCATCAGCGCTTCGTGCAGGTTGCCAGTGCGCGCGATGAGCAGCCAGAACGAGTCGGGTTGTCGGTAGATCGCGCGCGTCAGCGAGACGAGCTGCTCCTTTTCGACATCGATGCGCGCCTGCGTGTCGGCGATCTGGAGGTCGAGCTTGGCAATCTGGTCTTCCAGGCTCGAGATGAGCGCCTCTTCCTGCGTCACCTCGGCCGTCAGCAGCTGCTCAGTGGAGGCGAACGAATCGAGAGTCTGGCTCAGCTTGCGCTCTGCATCAAGGGCCCGGGCCACGTCGCCGCCGAGCCGAGTCTTGAGCAGGTCGTAGGCGGCCTGGTTCGGATCGACTGCCGCCGGGCACGAGGTCCTCGACGCGGATGCCGCACTCGGCGAGGCGCATGGCGATGGACTCGTCGCGCCGGCGCTCGAGATTCCCAGCGACAGGAGCGAGCCGAGCAGCGCGGTCGCGAGCAGCGCGCGCCTCACGCGCGGGCCTTGCGGAAACCGAAGAGCGCGGTGGCGGTGCCCAGGACCAGGCCAGCGGTGATGACCGCCGCCAGCACGTACTGCACCGCGGTCGCGTCGACGCCAGGCAGCACCTGGAGATAAACGGCGGATTCGAATCTCATGGCCAGGAGATACGTGCCCGCGACGATCGCGCCGGCCAGGGCCCCCGCGAGAGCGCCGGTCGTCATTCCCTCGACGACGAACGGCCCGCGCATCATCCACCCGCGCGCGCCCAGGAGCCGCGTGACCGCGACCTCCTGCCGGCGCGAAGCGGCGATGCCTCGCATCGCGTTGGCGATCACGGCATAGGCGACGGCGGCGAACAGCAGCACCACTCCGCCCGCGATGGCGCCGGCGATCAATACGAAATGCTTCAGGCGCGCGTAGGTGTCTGGGTCGTACGAGGTGGGGTACGACGGATCGACCGCAGGATCGCCCTTCACCGAGCCGGCCACTGCCCCGACCTGGGTCGGCAGCTTCACGCGTACGTCCAGGCTGGCGGGGAACGGGTTGGTCGAGCTGAGGCTGGCGAGGCTGTCGAGGCCGGGCCGCTTGCTCGCCTCGGCAAGCGCCTGCTCGGGGGTGAGCTGACGCACGGACGAGACGCGCGAGTCGGCGAGCAGCTTCGCCCTGAGGGCGGTCACCGACTCCGGCGTCGCGGTGGGGGCGAGGTAGACCCGGACGACCGACGCCTGCGACGCCTGGTCGGCCACGACGCGCTCGACGGCGATGCCGACGAGTGAGAGCGTGCCGCACAGCACCAGCAGCAGCGCGATGGTGCCGATCACCGGAGTCGTCAGCCGCGCATCGCGGCTCCAGCTGCGCAGCCCGTTGAGCACGACCAGGCGCCAGCCGTTCGCGGCGAACGCCAGGCTTCGCCTCCAGAGAGGAAGGCGCGGCACCTTCGGCGACCTCCGGTGCCGCTCCCGGGTGGGAAATACCAACTTCCACCAGGCCGATGGGACGAGCGCGCCCTTGGCGTGCCCGTTGCCGTTGCTGTGTCCGTTCGACTGGCCGTTGCCATTGCCGTTGCCGCTCCCGTTCCCGTTCCCGTTCAGGTGCACGATCGCGTGCCCGTTGCCCCTGGCTGCAGCGCGGTGCGCTCCGTTGCTCATCACCCTCTCGCTCGGCAGCCGGAGGATGCGGGTCGCCGCGAACGTATGCCTGTGCGACGCCACGATGACTGTCGTTCCATTCGCGGCCGCCTGCTCGAGAAGATGGGTGATGATCGCCGCGTTCTCCTCGTCCATCGAGTTGAGGGGCTCGTCGGCAAGGAGCACCTTCGGCCGGGTCGCCAGGGCGCGCGCGATCGCGATGCGCTGCCGCTCGCCGGCGGACAGCTGGTGGGCATACGCCGTGCGCCTCGAGGCTAGGCCTACCGATTCCAGGGCCTCCATGGCCCGCTGCTTGATCGTCCGGTTGGGCACCTGCGGGTCGCGAAGCTGCAGCGCGAAGACGATGTTCTCGAAGGCGTTGAGCCGCGGCAGGAGCCGCTGCTCCTGGAAGACGAAGGCCACCTCACGGCGCAGGCCGCCGAGACCGCCACGCCAGAAGCGGTGCAAGCCTCGCCCGCGCACCCAGATCTCGCCGGCGTTGGGCCGGAGCTGGCCGTGGACGAGCCTCAGCAGCGTGGTCTTGCCTGAGCCGCTCGGGCCGGTGACCTCGACCAGCTCGCCCGGCGCGATGGTGAAGTTGACGCCCTTCAGGACCTGGCGCTTGCCGAACGACTTTGCGAGACCGACGAGCTTGATCGCCGGTTCAACGGCGACCGCGCCGTTCGTCGCGGGGCGGTGCCTGAGCGCCCCGTTCTTTTGCGCCTGCGCGTCCGGCTTCGGCCTCTCGCCGCTACGGACGTGATTGCCGTTTTTCGACGCGCCTACGCGGCCAGATACTCCTGGTCGGCTTCCCACCCTTCGATTCCAGATTAGCCCATGCCGGACTGTAGGTATAACGGTAAGTTGGCCGCCTGTGATCGGCCTGGGAAAAGGCCGGTGGAAAGCCGCCGAGTTCGTAGCCAGGCGACCTTCGGCAAGCGGCGGTCAGCAGCCGGTCAGCGTCAGGGCCGCCGGGCCTAGGCCGAGGACGAGTGTCCTCGTCGCCGCGCGGTCTCTCACCAGAACTTGCCGCGACCCAGGAGCACGTAGAGGATGGGGCCGATGCCCCACACGAACGTGATGATGATCCAGAGAACCTTCCATGCGCCGCTCAGGTCCTGCCGATTCACGATGTCGATGACGCACAGGATGAATGCGACCGGATGCAGGAAGATCGCCAGCAGGATCTCGACGATCAGCTTCATCGCACAGCCATCTTGATCGGTGGCCAGCCGCCACTGGGTGCATACGTGCCGTCATCGGCCTGCTCGTAGGTGGATTTGACCCCGCCCCTCGCCAGCTCGTTCACGGCTTCCAGGAAGCGGTCGACCTCCGCTGCGGTGTTGTAGGGAGCGAGGCTGGCCCGCACCGCGCCAGGCAGCGTTTGCCGGCGCCCGGCCGTGACGTCGATCTCGACCGCCCCGACCTCTTCTCTGCTCATGTGCAGCAGATGGAAGACATAGGGATTGGCGCAGAAGCAGCCATGACGGACGGCGATGCCCCACTCGTGGCTCAGCGCCGCAGCCACCAGTCCGTGATGCAGGCCATCGATGACGAAGCTCGCGAGGGCGAGGCGGCCCGACGGGCATGGCTCCGTTCCGCCAAGGACGCCAACACCTTGGATGGCGCCGAGTCCTTTCAGAAGACGGTCGCCCAGGCGAACCTCGTCCTCGAGCATTTCCTCGAAACCGAGTTCGAGCAGCGTTTCGATCGCGACGCCAAGGGCGACCGCGCCGATGACGTTGGGCGAGCCTGCCTCTTCACGGTCGGGAAGGTCTGCCCAGACGGTGTCGTCCCAGGTCACGATGCTGATCGCGCCCCCGCCCATCACCTCGGGCGCGCCGGAGAAGAAGTCGCGCGGCGCGACCAGCACGCCGGCACCGTAGGGCGCGTACATCTTGTGGCCGGATAGCGATACGAAATCGAGATGACCTGGGTCGCCCGGAGGGCGTACGTCGATGCGGTGATGCGGCGCGAGCTGCGCCGCGTCGACGGAGATGCGCGCGCCGTAGCGATGCGCGAGCTCCGCCGCTTCGTGGATGGGGGAGACAAAGCCGGTGACGTTCGATGCGCCACACACCGCGACCAGGCTGATCTTGCCGCGGCCATCCTTCAGCGCGTGCTCGATGGCGTCGAGATCGATGTGGCCCGCGTCCGTGAGGCCGACCATCACGTGACCGCTGCGATGGCGCCACGGCAAAAGGTCGGCATGGTGCTCCATCTCGGTGACGAGGACCTGGCTGCCATCGAGTCGGGCTTCCTCCGCGGCGATGCGGTTGAGCGCGTCGGTCGTGCCCTTGACAAAGATCACGACCTGCTCGCGCTCGTCAACGCCGAGGAAACGAGCGACTCGCTCGCGCGCCTGCTCGTAAGCCTCCGTCGAGAGCCGCGACTTGTATCCCGTGCCGCGGTGCACGCTCGAGTAGAGGTCGGAGAACTCGGTCACCATGTCGCGAACCCGCTTCAGCGGCGGGGTGCTGGCGGCGTTGTCGAAGTTTATCCCGGTGACGGTGCTGTCGCCGTGGACAGGCACGGGCAGCTCGACCCCGGCGAAGTGCTCGCGCCATCGGTTGGAATTGGTGGACGGCAACTCGTGCCTAGCCTAGCGCCGGCAGGCCAAAAAGCCAGCCTGTTGCGTTCGCACTAGCGGAAGAGCTGTCCGTTGTGTTATTGACACGAGATCGGGCATGAAAGACAGCCGTAAGCTACCGGGCGTGCACGTGGTCGCCGGAACCCCGGACTCCAGCCTTGCCGCCCGCGAGCTCAACTTCCTGGTCCGGCTCGCCCAGGCTGCGGCATCCACGCAGCGGCCGGACGAGCTCCTCGAGCTGATCATCCGCGAGACCACCTCAGCGATCGGCACGGATGTGTGCTCCCTCTACCTGCTCACCACACCTGGCCGCCAGTTGCTGCTCACCGCCACCAACGGCCTCAACGAGAACATGATCGGCAAGGTCACGATGAAGGTGGGGGAGGGGATCACCGGGTGGGTGGCCGAGTCACGCCGGCCCGCCGTGGTGCCGGACGTGAGCAAGGAGCCGCACTGGAAATGGGTGCCCGGCCTGGACGAAGACCGGTTCCATTCCATGGCGTCGGTGCCCATCGAGTCGGGGCCGCGCCTGGTCGGCGTGATCAACGTACAGAGCACCGAGCGGCGCGAGTTCAACTCGGGCGACATCGACTTCCTGCGCGCGATCGCAGGCCAGGTCGCGGGCATCCTCGAACGCAGCGAGCTGCAGCGCAGGACCGAGGTCCAGCTTGCGGAGATCAGCCTTTCCCACGACATCCACGAGCGCTTCACCAAGCTGTCGCTCGAGGGCGCGGGCATCACGTTCCGCCGGCGGCCGGCGGCATCGCCCGTGAGGTTCGGATCTCGGCGGGCCGCCCGCCGCGCCCGCTGGACGTGGTGCCGGTGCGCGCCGGGGGCGACATGCTGGGGATGCTCGCGGTGGGCCTCGAGCAGGGAGTCGACGCCGAGGGCCGCCTCCGGGCGCTCGAGCACGGCTCGACGGTGCTGGCCCTCGAGCTGGCCAAGGAGCGCGCGGCGGCAGAGGTCGAGCGCCGGCTGCGCGGCGACCTGGTCGAAGAGGTCCTGGCCGGCGGTCTGGAGACCGAGGAGGCGGAGCGGGTCGCGCGGCAGGCGGAACGGCTCGGCCACCGCCTGCCTCAGCGGGCATGGGTGGTCGTGCTCGAAGCGGATGACGACAAGACGGAGGCTGCGCTTGCGGCGCGCGGGCAGCAGGATCGGCTGGACGGCGCCTTGAGCGGGCTGGTCCGCTCTCGATTGCCGGGAACCCTGACCCTGGTGCGGTCCGCGTCCGCGGTGTTCCTGGTCCCGGACGAGCTGGCGTCCGACCTCGCGTCTGTGGAGAAGCTCGGCGCGCAGATCCTGGCCGCTGCTGCCCCGGTGATGAAACCCGGGTCCGCGTCGGTGGGCATCGGCAACCTGGCGAACGGGGTCGCCGAGCTCGCGCGGTCGCACGTGGAGGCGCGCCAGGCGCTGCGACTGACCCGACGTGCCGGGAGTCGCGCGCACGTCGCGTCGTACCGGTCCCTGGGCGCTTTTCGGTTGCTGCTCGAAGTGCAGAGTCCCGATGCGTTGCGTCGATTTGTCAACGAGCTGCTCGGCCCGCTGCTGGAGTACGCGCAGAACCGCGATACACCGCTGCTCGAAACGTTGGAGGCTCTGTCGGCGGCCCGCTGGATACGCCGCGCGGCAGCACGGCAGCTGGGGATCCACATCAACTCGATGACGTACCGGGTGGAGAGGATTCAGACGCTGACGGGCTTAAAGCTCGACGACCCGGAAACGCGTGTCGCGATCTCGATCGCGCTGCGCGCCCGCGCGATGCTCGGCATGTAGCGCGCTAAGGAATCCCGAACGGTGTGGCGCCGAGCGGTGCGGCCGCTCGATGTCCCTCGATGGCGCGCACGACGATGAGGACGAGGGCCGTCACCAGCACGACATCGAATCCCGAAACAGAGATGATCGTGCCTAAGGACCGCATCACCAGATGGGCGGCTACAGGGACGCCCACCGTAGCGAGCACCAAGAATCCACCACCCAGCAAGGCCAGTCGCGGTGCCTGCCGCCGAGCTTCCGGCGTGACAGGCAGCATCCAGTGGTCGATCTGCGCGATGAAGACTGCAAAGGTCAGGATGAAGCCGCCTTCGATCACTCCGT
>VBGE01000406.1 GCA_005880345.1 Chloroflexota bacterium
CGATCTCCAGCGCCCTGTCCCACGTGGTCGCACCGATCGCGCCAGTGACCGAGCGCCTCGCGGTGTGGGCGCACGTGCTGATCATCCTTTCGTTCCTCGTCTACCTTCCCTACTCGAAACACCTGCACATCCTGGTGGCAGCGTTCAACGTCTACTTCGGGCGGACGCGGCCGCGGGGGCGGCTCGAGCCGGTCGACTTCGAGAAGCCGGAGGCCGAGGTGCGCTTCGGATCCGCGCGGTCGAGCGATATGACGTGGAAGCAGATGCTCGACGTGGTGTCGTGCACGGAGTGCGGGCGATGCCAGGACGTGTGCCCCGCCTACGCGACCGGCAAGGCTCTGTCGCCGAAGCTCCTGATCATGGCCATGCGAGACAACCTGCTGAGCGGCGCCACGACGCCCATCGTGCCGAACGCGGTGACCGACGACATCGTGTGGGACTGCGTCACTTGCGGCGCATGCGTGCGCGAATGTCCGGTGAACATCGAGCACATCGACCACGTCCTCGACCTGCGGCGCAACCTGGTCATGGTCGAGTCGCGCTTCCCGGAGGAGGCCGGCGCGATGCTGCGTGACGTCGACCGCACGTCGAACCCGTGGGGCCGGCCCCAGTCAGACCGGATGCA
>VBGE01000040.1 GCA_005880345.1 Chloroflexota bacterium
TCGGTGAGGCCCGCGTCCTCGACACGCCGCTGGCCGAGTCGGCCATCGTGGGCGTCGCCATCGGCGCGGCGCTGAACGGCATGCTGCCCATCGCCGAGATCCAGTTCGCGGACTTCATCCACCCCGCGTTCGACCAGATCGTCAGCGAGGCGGCACGCACGCGCTACCGCTCGAACGGCGACTGGTCGGTGCCGATCGTCATCCGCGCGCCGTTCGGCGGCGGCGTGCACGGCGGCCTCTACCACTCCCAGTCGATTGAGGCCTTCTACACGCATGTCCCCGGCGTGAAGGTGGTCGTGCCGAGCATGCCGGCCGACGCGCATGGTCTGCTGAAGTCGGCGGTCCGCGATCCCGACCCCGTCCTATTCCTGGAGCACAAGAAGGTGTACCGCCTGGTCACTGAAGACGTGCCTGACGGCGACCACCTGGTGCCCATCGGGCCCGCGGTCGTGCGGCGCGAAGGCAAGCTCGATCACCTGCCTCCCGCGCTGCGCGAGATGGCCCGGTGGCGGAGCCAGAATCCCGACCTGAACCTCGGCGAGCTACCGGCAAGGCGATGGTCGTGCACGAGGACAACCTCACCGGCGGCTTTGGCGCGGAGGTGGCGGCGATCATCTCCGAGCACGCCTTCGAGGACCTCGATGGCCCTGTCGTGCGCGTGGCCGCGCCTGACATCCCGGCCATGCCCTTCAACGGGCCGCAGGAGGACTTCTTCATGCCCAGCCCGGCCAAGATCGCCGAGGCGATGCGCAAGCTTGCCGCGTATTAGAAACAAGCCATCCCCTCCCCCCTCAGGAGAGGGGGGTGGGCCTTCTCCATCCCCTCCCCCCTTAGGGGGGAGGGCGAGGGAGAGGGGCGCGGGAAGAGCGAAGCCAGTGCCCGAGATCTCGCCTGCCGAATACGCCTGGCGCCGCGAGGCGGTGGCGGCCGGCATGCAGGCCGCCGGTCTTGACGCCCTCTGCATCTTCTACCCCGCTCGCGTCGCATACCTGACGGGCTTTCACCACATCCCGACCGAGCGCCCGATCGCGCTGCTCATCGGCTCCAGCGGCCAGTCCTCGCTCGTCGTGCCGGCGGTCGAGAAGGAGCACGCCGAGTCGGCGACCACGGTCGACCAGGTCCGCGTCTACTTCGAATACCCCGGCGCGGAGCACCCGATGGAAACGGTGGCCGAGGTGCTCGCCGAGATGAACGCCCGCGCGCACCGCACCGGCGCCGACCACGACGGTTACGTCCCGTACTGGGGCTACCGCGGCCCGCGCCTGAGCGATCTCACCGGCCTCGAGCCCCTGGACGGCGAGCTCATCGTCGAATCGCTGCGCCGCGTCAAGTCGGCGGCCGAGCTCGCATGCATCCAGCTCAGCTGTGACTGGGCGGTGCGCGCCCATCGGCGGATGCAGGGCGCGATCGCGACCGGCAAGACCGAAATGGAGTGCTACACGCCGCCGCAGACCGAGACGCTTTTCGAGATGGTCCGCGAGATGCCGGGCTGGCGACCGCGAGGCAACGACGACTCGGGGCTCATCGCGATGTTCGTTGCGGGCCGCTCGACGGCGATGCCGCACGGCTTCGTCAAGGGCCATGGCATCCAGGCGGGGGACGTGCTCGTGAGCGGCGCGGGCGCCAACATCGATGGCTACCGCAGCGAGCTGGAGCGAACGATGGTCGTCGGCGAGCCGAGCGCGGAGCAGGAGAAGGCGTTCGAGGCGATGCTCGCCCTGCAGACCCGCGCCATCGAGGTCATGGCCCCCGGCGTGCCCGCCGGCGAGGTCGAGCTGGCGACCGTGCGCCTGGCTGAGGAGCTCGGTGTCGACCAGAACCTCCGCCACCACGTCGGGCACTCGATCGGGCTCGAAGGCCACGAAGCCCCGTTCCTCGACCGCGGCGACGACGCGGTGCTCGAGGCCGGCATGGTCTTCACGGTCGAGCCGGGTGTCTACATCAAAGAGCTGGGCGGCTTCCGCCACTCGGACACTGTCGTCATCACCGACGACGGCCGCCGCGTGATGACGGACTACCCGCGCACGCTGCAAGACCTGATCGTCGCGCGCTAGTCGACGGCGGCGATCGATTAACCTCGGCTGCGATGGGCTCTGACGCGGTCCACCGGCGCGGGCGGAGGCCTGGGGATCTGCGTGTCGTGGTCCGCCGCCCCGCCAAGCTCCCGCGCACGCTCGGCCCATCGGCACTGTTCGCGGCGTGCTACGGCAACGTCGGGTCGAGCATCTACTACGCGCTGGGCGTCACCGCCGCGTTCGCGCTGGGCCTGACCCCTGTCGCGCTCATCCTCGCGGGGTTCATCTTCGTCACGACCGCACTGAACTACGCCGAGGGGACCGCGGCGCTGCCCCACGCCGGCGGCTCATCGAGCTTTGCGCGTCGCGCCTTCAACCAGCCGATCGGCTTCATCGTCGGCTGGGTGCAGCTGCTCAACTACACGGCCACCGCTTCCATCTCCGCCTATTTCGCGATCGGGTATCTCGGTGTTTTCGGGAAGTACAGCCCGATCTTTCACGAGCTCAGGTTCAGCGATTTCTGGCATGTCACTGCGACAGTCGCTCTGATCGGATTGCTCATCGTCGTCAACGTGATCGGCATCCAGGAATCGAGCCTCCTCAACCTGGTGCTCGCTTTCGCCGACCTGATCACGCAGTTCGTCCTCGTCATCCTCGGCGTGATCCTCCTGCTCAACATCAGGCAGGTCATCGACAACATTCACCTGGGTGTCGCGCCGACGTGGGGAAGCTTCCTCGCGAGCATCTCGATCGCGATGGTCACCTATACGGGGATCGAAACCATCTCCAACCTCGCGGAAGAGGCCAAGGATCCCGGCCGCAATGTGCCCAAGGCGACGTGGTGGGTCATCGTGACCGTGCTGTTCGTATCCGCGTTTCTGCCCACCATCGGTATGAGCGTGTTTCCCGTCCAGCTCGATCCTCACACCGGACACTACGTGACCGCCCTCGCGACGACCTATAAGGACGACCCGGTGGCGGGCATCGCCGCCAGCTTTGCGCGTGCGTCTGAAGCTCTTGCTTTCTGGGCGCGCATCTGGGTCGGCATCCTCGCGTTCACGATCCTGGTGATCGCCACCAACGCCGGGCTGATCGGCATCTCACGCCTGAGCTATTCCCTGGCGGGATTTGATCTGCTGCCGAAGCGGTTCGCGCGGCTGCACCCGAAGTTCAAGACGCCGTACGTGTCGATCATCGTGTTCGGGATCGTGGCGGCCGTGCTCGTGCTGCCGGGCATCTTCGTGCACGGCACCCAGATCGACCTGATGGCTGCGGTTTACTCGCTCGCCGCAACGTTCGCTTTCTGCTCAGCGCACCTGTCGGTGATGCGGCTGCGATTCATCGAGCCGGCGCTGCACCGCCCGTATCGAATGCCGTGGAACATCAAGTTCGGTCGGGACAGCATCCCGGTGCTCTCGCTGGTCGGGGCTCTGTTCATCGGCACGGTGTTCACACAGCTCGTCTTCCAGAACATCTCGAACTCGACGTTCATCTTCATGGGCTGGCTGGTGCTCGGGGCGGTGACCTATCTCCTGTATCGCCGCTACCGCCACGAACCGCTGTGGGAGCCGCTCGAGGTGCCTCCTCCGCGCGACCGGGTGGTCGACCACGTGCCGTTCGAAAGCCTGCCGCGCAGCGCTCGTTACCGGATGGGGCGGCGAGAGCGAATCGCACCGCACGCCGCACGCCGGGAGCGGGTCCACGAGCGGCACCGGCCCGCGTGGCAGCTGGAGCTGGAGCTTTTCTTCGCGCGGCACGGGGCGCTGCGCGGGATCCTGATCGTCGTGGTGTTCGCGGCGGTCAGCGGGCTGGCGGTCTTCGTCGACCTGTCGCCGCTCGACCCGACGGGGACGGGCCTGGGATGGTCGCCTGGCCTGGTGATCGTGGCCTTCATCGCCGCGTACCTGCTGAACCGGAGCCACCTCGAACAGTAGCCCGTCGCAGGATGGGTCATCGTGGGGGCGAGTCTACGTTCCAGCGCACGGCGGTCCCGTGCGGTCCGGAGGTGCCCAGGAGCTCGCCGTCGAGACGAATCTCGAACGTGTTGTCGGCGGGTTCCAGGCTCAGGTGAAACACCTGCCCACCGGCGATCACCTCGGCGATCCTCCTCCGGTCTGGCTCACCGACGTACTGCATGAAAACCGAGTGATAGACGACCGTAGCCACGCCACGCGAAGGCCGCGCCAGCTCGCGCTCCAGGAACGAAACCGCGTCGAGCCGCTCCACCTCGACCGGCACCTCCGAGGCGATCTCGATCGCCCCGTCGAGCTGCGCCAGGCGGCCCAGCTGGTCGGCCCAGATCGAAGAGCGGAGCCTCAAACGCCCTTCCCCGGTGGTGGGGTCGATCGGATGCAGGTCGCAACCCTTGCGCTCGGCGATCTCGGCGCTCCGGTTCATCGGCGGCGGCACGTCGAAGTTGTGCGCGAACGTCACGCGCGACCCTGGCTCTCCCCACGCCCCGCCGCCCGACACATAGCGATAGCGGTCCCACCGGAGATTCAGGCCCGCGCTGGCCCCGATCTCGAGGATGCGAAGCGGCAGGCCGGTGCGATGCGCCACCTCGAGAAAGCCGCCAAGGAGCGCCGCGCTGCGTCCCACCTCGTTCGTCTGGCACCCGCCGGCCACCAGCCCGCGAATCGCATCGCGATGGTCGATCAACGCCTGACGGAAGACCGGCCACGTCGCGTGAGCGTCACCGACACCGCCGGTCGACGGGTAGTAGTGAGCCAGCTCGGGCAGCGAATCGTCCAGGACGAGGCGGTGCACCGCGGCCATGAACCGCAGCGCGACCGCGGCGGTGCCCGGCTCGTCCTCGAAACCTCGCAGCACGTCCCACACGGGGCCTTCGACCTCGAGGTCGCCGGCAGCCTTCTCGAGCAACAAGCCATAGAGCGGCGACCCGCCCCGGGTGCACCACTCCGCCTGCCGCCTCAGACGAGCGGCCAGTGGATCACGTACTCCCGGCAAGGGCGACCTCCTGGGCGCGATTGGCGTAGCCGGGATGGGACGGCCTGGCAACGCGGTACCAAGCGAGCGTCTCCGCCAGCGCGTCTTCGAGCGCAGACGGCTCGAACCCGAGCTCTGACCGCGCCCGATCGATCACGTATCCCGCCGCGCGGCGCGGGTCCGGACCGTAAGGGCGCGCGCCTTCGGGAATCTCGGCGAACGGAGCAGGGTGCAGCCGAGCCGGAACGCCCAACGCCCGCGCGATGCCCTCGAGCAGGTGGCGCAGGCTCACATCCTCGAACGATGCGTTGTATGCCATGCGCTCGGTGCTCTTGCGCAGGTCGCACGCAAGCGCGCACGCAAAGCCGATGTCCTTGACCCACGCGAGTCCCGCCTGCCAGTCGACGGTTTCGGCGGGCACAAGCACCGGTTCCCCGTCGGCCACGCGCTGGATGTATGCCGCGATGCGCAGCGTGTGGTCGGCCGCCCCGAACACGGCAGGCGGCCGGACCACGGTCCATGGAAATCCGGACGTGCGCGACAGCACCGTCTCGCACCATCGCTTGCCCTCGCGGTAGTCGAGGGAGGCGGGCGGATCGCCCGAGAGCGGCACGAAGTCCTCTTCGCGCGCCGCCTTGCCGTGCAGGTCGGGGTAGACGCCGGTCGAGACGAACACGTATCGCTCGCCCTTGAACTGGCGCGCCACGGCGTCGACCTCGCCCGGTTGGTAGCAGGCCAGGTCGAG
>VBGE01000135.1 GCA_005880345.1 Chloroflexota bacterium
GGGTGCAATCGCGGAGGCGCTCGCCACCGGCCTTCCCCTGGTCATCACCGGCTTCCTCCCCGGGCAGGAAACATCCAACGTCGATTTCGTGGTCGAGTCGCGCATTGGCGCCTTCGCTCCGAAAGAGGAGGACCTCCTCGACGAGGTTCGGGTAATGGCCGAAGGGGGCCCGACGTGGCGCGAGATGTCGCGCAAGGCGGAGGAGATGGCACATCCGTATGCCTCGTCCGACATCGCGCGCGAGTGTCTGCTTCTGGCG
>VBGE01000136.1 GCA_005880345.1 Chloroflexota bacterium
GAGGGCGCTGCCGGCGCCGAGCGCGTAGAGGGCCACCTGCAGGTCGCGCCGCCTGCGTGCTATGGGCCGGCCGCTTTTGTAGTCGATGATTCGCCATCCGTCATCGGTGCGATCGATCCGGTCGATGACACCGCGCAGCTTCCACCCGTCCACCGCGACGTCGAAGGGTTGCTCCACAAACGATGGCGCCGTCTCGAATCCGCCGCGCACCCGGTATGCCTCGAGCTCGGCGGCGCCGATGCGCTTGAAAGCCGGCGCGCGCCGCGGATCGGGAAACTCCACGCCCGCCCAGACCTCATCGTGGATCGACCTCAGGCGGCCGGAACCCACCTGATGGCCTTGGCGGCGCAGCTCGCCCGCCTGGCGCAGCACCTCATGCAGGATCACGCCGTGAACAGCCTCCGCACTCGGGATGACGGGCAACCGTCGCACGTGCCGGTACCAGTACTGGCGCGGGCAATCGCGATATGCGGTCATGCCGCTGTACGAAAGATTCACCTCGCCATGGCTCGGCTCGAGCACTACTTCGGGCGGCACCGAGATGGAGGCGGCGACTTCGGCGCGCTCGAGGATGCGCGGCCCCGCCTGGCGCACCTCGGCCAGGAAGCGCGATTCCCGCCACCGGCGACCTCCCTCGTAGTGCTTGGCCCACGTGAGGTACAGGCCCAACCGCGCTCGCGTCATCGCGACGTAGAGCAACCGCCGCTCCTCGGCCAATACATCCTCGCGCCCCCGCACCAGTGGCTCGAGCACCGCAGGCGGCAGCTCGAACCGAGGCGAGCGCCCGTACTGCGGCAAACGCCCCTCGACCAGCGACGGCACGAAGACGATGTCGAACTCCAGGCCTTTCGATTGGTGAATCGTCATCACCTGGACGGCGTCGACGGCGTCGATCGGCGCCGGCTCCTCGTCCTCGCCCGACAGCAAGACCAGCTCGAGGTGGCGGAGGTACGCGTCGAGCGAGTGGTCGGGCGACGACTCGCAGAATTCGCCGATGGTCTCGCCTAACCGGACCACGTTGGGAGTCGCAGGATATCGCGACTGCTCCATGAGCTCGTAGAAGAGATCGCGCACGTCGAGGCTTTGCGCGGCCGATGTAAAACGTTCAACCAACGGCGCAAAGCGAACCATCTCCGGCCGCGATTCAGCGCGCGCCAGCGCAATCTCGTCCGCCGGGTCCCGCAAGACGCGCAGAACTGCGATGAGGTCCCTCACCTCTGGCCGGTCGTAGAAACCATGCCCGCCGATGACGACGTGCGGGATGCGCAGTTCGACCAGGGCGCGCGCCACGGGCTGGGCAATCGCGTGGGTGCGGCAGAGCACGGCGATGGACGACGGCGCCGCGCCCGCCCCGATCAACCGCCGGATCTCGCTTGCAATGGCGGCCGCCTCGGCTCCTCCGTCTTCGCACTCGAGGATGAGCAGCGGCCGGCCCGGCGCATCTGACCGCAGGTCCTTGGCCAGGCGGTCGGGGTTGTGGTCGATGAGCGCGCGCGCCGCGGCCACAATCCGCCGCGAGCTACGACGGTTGCGACCAAGCGTGATGGTGGTTGCGTTCGGGAAGCTGCCGAGGAAACGTTCGAGGCTCGCGCGCGACGCGCCGCGAAACCGATAGATCGACTGGTCGTCGTCGCCGACGACGAACGGGTCACCATCGCGCGCGATCAGCTCGACGATGCGCTCCTGCGCGAGGTTCAGGTCCTGGTACTCGTCGACGAGCAGGTGCGGGTGGCGGGCGGCGTATCGCTGCAGGACCGCGGGATTCTGCTCGAACATCCGGACGGCGAGCAGCAGGAGGTCATCGAAATCCAGCCACCGGCGCTTGCGACACTCCCGCTCATAGGCGCGGAACAGCCTCATGCAGGCGCGCATCAACTCGCCGCGCTCCGCGTCATCGGTCACCTCGGCCCATTTCGCGAGGCGGTCGAGCGGCACCAGCTCCTGCTTCAAGCGCTCGAGCATCTGCAGCAGCGGTCCGACCAGGTCGTCCGGGCGCTCGTCTCCGGTCAGCGCCACGTCGGCCAGGCCCCACATGAGCTCGCGGGTGAAGATCCATCGTTCCGCCCCGGTCAAGATCCCGAAGCCTGGCGGCACTCCGATGGTGCGGCCGTCCTCGCGCAGCCAGCTCAAGGCGAGGGAGTGGAACGTGCCCACCGCCGGCGCCGGCCGGTCGATCAGCCCCTCGATGCGCTGACGCATCTGGGCGGCCGCCCGCTCTGTGAAAGTCATGACGAGGATCGATTCCGGCGCCACACCCGACGCGACCAGGCGCCGGAACCGCTCCGCGATGACCGCTGTCTTGCCTGTACCCGCGCCGGCCACGACACGCACCGGGCCGGAGCCCAGCGCCGCCGCGCGCAGCTGCTCGCGCCCGAGCTTCATGCCGCCGGCACCATCAAATCGGTGACGACCGGCCGATGCGCACGCGCAGGGTTCGGACCTTCCGCCCCAGGTCCGGGCGGTTCAGCCGCGCCAGGATCGACTCCGCATCCAGCCTCAGCTGGTGCGCCAGGGCGGGGCTCGACGTGCTGACCACCAGAGTGCCCGAGCGGAGCTCCACCTCGTCGCACAGGCGCGCCACGTCGGGACCCAGCAGCGTGCGAAAAGCGACGGCAACCTGGAGACCCATCAGGCGCGCCCCGCCGGGCTGCCGGCGCACGATCCGGGGCAGGATATTGCCCAGCTTATCCACAGGCCTGAATCCGGCCCTCCTCGACCGTCCAGACCATGGCCCGCGCGATCAGTTCCGGCGGAAAAGGGCCGGCCTCGACTGACGTGATGATCACCTGGCCCCCACCAGCCACCTCGTTCAGGAGGGCCGCCCGCCGCTCGCCGTCGAGCTCCGAGAGGACGTCGTCCAGCAAGAGCACGGGACGCTCCCCAGTGCGCGCTTCGATCAGCGCGGCTTCGGCCAGCTTCAGGCTGACCACCGCCGTCCGCTGTTGGCCCTGGGATGCGAATGACCGGGCGTCCTGGCCGTCCAGCAGCACGAGCAGGTCGTCGCGGTGCGGGCCGATGCTGGTGGTCCCTCGGCGGAGGTCTTCGGCCAGCGAGTTTTGCACAGCTTGAGCCAGGTTTTCCGGAGGCCCGATATAGCGGATTTCGAGGCGTTCTCCGACGGCAATCTGGCGATGGCAGCGCGCCGCCACGGGTTCCAGCTCGCTCACCGCTTTGGCGCGGGCGTCAACGATTTCGGTCGCCACCTTGACGAGCTCCTGGTCCCACGCCTGGAGAGTGTCCTCGCCACCCTCGCCGCCCGCGATGCGCTTGAGCAGGCTGTTGCGCTGCTCGAGGATCCGGCGCAGCGCGGCGAGCGCGCGGGCATGGCCCGGCTCGACCTGGACCAGCATCTGGTTGAGAAAGCGGCGCCGCAGCTCCGGGCCGGCCTTGACCAGGCCGAGGTCGTCCGGCCAGAAGAGCGTGACCCGGAAGTTGCCAGGCAGGTCGAACGCGCGCCGCCTTGCCCCATCGACCTCGATGGTGCGTTTCGTGCGCTCGCCCTCGACGTCAAGCGCGATCGCCAGCTCGCGGGTGAGCGCACCGTCCTCGATCGCTGCCTCGATGCGCGAGCCAGGTCCGACCGGGCCCACGAGCTCGGACTCGCGACGCGCCCGCGGCGAGGACGAGAGCGCCAGCATGGCGACCGCTTCGAGCAGGTTCGTCTTGCCCTGCCCGTTGGCGCCGATGAACACGTTGACGCCGGCTCCAGGCGAGAGGTCGAGCTGGGCGTAGTTGCGATGGTTCTTCAGTTGGAGCCGGCGAAGGCGCACTGACCGGTGCGCTACGACATCGCCACCCGCACGGGCATGATCACGTACAGGTAGTGGTCTTTGCCCGGCGGGCGCATCAGCCCCGGGCTGAGAGGCCCGTCGAACAGAAGCTCGACCTTGTCCTCCCCAATCACACCGAGGGCGTCCAGGACGTAGCGGGCATTGAACGCGATCTGGATGTCGGATCCGTCGACGTCGGCGGCCATCTCGGCCTTGCTGTCGCCGACCTCGTTGGTGGTGGCCGAAAGTGTCAGGGCGCCGGCCTGCGCCTTGACGCGGATGACGTTGGCGCTGTCGCGCGCAAACAGCGATACGGCTCGCACTGTCTGGGTCAGCTCGCTCGTGTTCACGGCCACCGTGGTCGAGCTCTTGCTGGGGATAACCTGTGCGTAGTTTGGATACTTTCCGTCGATCAGCCTCGAGGTGAGCTCTGAGGTCCCGGCGCGGAAGAAGACCTGGTTGCGGGCCTTCGAGATGATGACCTCGACCTTGCCGCCCTCGCCTTTCAGCACCCTCGCCAGCTCCGCCAGCGCACGAGCCGGCACGATGAGGCTGGCCTCGAGGTCGCTCGGTCCGGCCGCCGCCAGCTTGCGCACCGCAAGGCGATGCCCATCGGTCGCGGCCAGCGTCAGGCTCTGCCCCTGGACCTGGACCAGCACGCCGGTCAGCACCGGTCGCGCCTCATCCGTGGACGCAGCCATTTGCGTCTGCTCGACCGCTCCGACCAGCTCATCGAGCGCAACCTCCAGGCGATCGCCCTCGTCAGGGCGCGGGCCTGGTGGAAACTCCTCGGCCTCGATGCATTTGATGTGCGTGTCGAAACGCGCGCAGCGCAAACCGAGCGATTGCGTCGCGGAGTCGAGAGTCATCTCCAGCTCGTCGTCCGGCAAGGTGCCGACGAAGTCGGTGAGCAACCTGGCCGGTGCTGTGGTCGAACCCTCGACCGAAACTTCGGCCGGCACCACCTTGCGGATCCCGATCTCGAGATTCGTGGCGGTGAGGGCGAGCCCATCGGCGGTCGTCTCGATGAGGATGTTGTTCAGGATGGGCAGGGTGGTCCGGCTCGATATGGCGCGCGAGACGACCTGTAGAGCCTGACCCAGGACCGCAGGCCTGCAGGTGACCCTCATTTGGGCAGCTAGAACTTTGGCATTCACGACAGTTGT
Source organism: Chloroflexota bacterium (assembly GCA_005880345.1). Classification (GTDB taxonomy): domain Bacteria; phylum Chloroflexota; class Dormibacteria; order Dormibacterales; family Dormibacteraceae; genus 40CM-4-65-16. The sequence goes on from VBGE01000136.1 coordinate 4,937, forward strand.
CCCCCGTTGAAAGAGATTCTCTTAATTGAAATTGTCCGTAACCGATAACAGTAAGCGCTGTGCAGACTGTGGATGTCGAGATCGTTTACAGATCGAAATGTGGCGTGGATAAGCTCCGGAGAACCGAAGTACGGGCCGGGTCTGGCTGTTGATTCGATGGGGAGAAGGTGACCACCCGCAGTCCATACCACCCGTCTCCCAAGCCTGTTCTCAAAACCTGTGGAAGCGCTCATTGCACGTACAGCTTTTCGCGGATCGCCTGCACCTCGTAGCGAAGGCGCTCGTCTTCCTTCAGCTCGTTGGCGATCTTCTCGATGGAGTGCAGTGCCGTCGTGTGGTCGCGTCCGCCGAACGCCTTGCCGATCGCCGGCAGTGAGGACGGCGTCTCCTCGCGCACCAGGTACATGGCGACCTGGCGCGGGAAAACGATGTGCTTGTCGCGTCGTTTCCCCTTCATATCGTCGAGCGTGACGTTGTAGTAATCAGCGACGAGAACCTGGATTCGCTCGACGTTGATCGGCTTGCGCGTGCCGGCCGGGATGATGTCGGAGAGCAGCCGCGCCGCCTCTTCCTGGTCGAGCTGCCGTTGATGCACAGCCGCGAACGCCTGCACGCGCGTAAGCGCACCCTCCAGCTCGCGGATGTTGCGCTGCACCTTGTGCGCGATGAAGCTCAAGACCTCTTCGGGGATGAGGCTCGAGTTGTCGCCCAGCTTGGAGTGGAGGATGGCGAGCCGCGTCTCGAAGTCCGGCGGCTGGATGTCGGCGATGAGCCCCCACTCGAATCGCGAGCGCAGCCGGTCCTCGAGGGTGGGGATCTCTTTGGGGGGCCGGTCCGACGAGATAACGATCTGCTTGTTGATCTCGTGCAGCGCATTGAAAGTGTGGAAGAACTCTTCTTTGGTGCGGTCTTTGCCGGCGAGGAACTGCACGTCGTCGATGAGCAGCACGTCGACGGTGCGGTACTTGTGGCGGAACTCACCCATGCGGGCGGTGGCAATCGAGCTGATCACCTCGTTGGTGAATTGCTCCGACGTCAGGTAGACGACGCGCTTACGAGGGAAGCGATCGTGCACCTCGTGTCCGATGGCATGCATGAGGTGCGTCTTGCCCAGGCCCACTCCTCCATACAGGAAGAGCGGGTTGTAGCTGTCGCCCGGCGCCTCGGCCACCGCCTTCGCGGCGGCGTGCGCGAACTGCGAGTTGTGACCCACGACGAATGAGGAGAAACGGAAACGCGCGTTGAGCTCTGAGGAAACGATCACCGGGACCTCGACCACCGGCTCGATGCCGTTGTCGCGGCCGTTGTCTGCGCCGTGGCCGTTGTTGTCGTCGCCATCGAACAGCATGTGCGCAGGTCGGTGTCCGGAAGGAGCAATCACGAAATCAATGTCGACCTCAGATCCGGTGACCGCCTGCAGCGTCTCCTGGATGAGCCCGGAGAAGCGATCCTCCAGCCAGTCCTTGGCCAGCTTGCTCGGCACGCCGATGCGAAAGGTCGCCCCGTCAGCGGAGACGACCGACGTGTTCTTGAGCCACATGTCGTAGGTCCGCTTGGCGAGCTGAAAGCGAAGCTCCTCCTGGACCTGCGACCAGATCTGGTCCTGGTTCACACCGCCCCCTCCCTGGATGTGCCCGCGCCAGGCCTTGCGGGCTGGTGCCATGGGCTTGTGGAGGACAGGCTCAGCCCTTCTGTACAACCTGTGGACAAGTCGAGGTCTGTCTGCTGTCGGTCTATGGCCGCGTGCTCGCCCGGACAGCGACCCCAAGTTCGCGCTGCCGGCGACCGCGGATTCAACCGAAGCTCTTCGAGCATGAGCTTCCGCCTCCTTGGTGCCTTGTGGAAAAGAGCGGACCGGATTTCCACAGGCTGGCGGTCCCTGCCCGTCCGAAATCCACTATCCGTTCATCACCTAAATATGGAAGCGGAGTTGTACGACTATTGGTTGCTTGCTTGTTAGGAATTGCTGATACGGAGTGCGGTGATTCGTACTGGGTTGTTGGTTTGTCGCGATTGTGCTACTGCTTCCGGCCGGGGAATATAACACCGGCCTGTGGATACCGCAAGGCACGTCGCCCCAGCGATGAAGTGATAGATGCGGTATCAAAGGACCGGTTCTTGGCCTCCGCTATATTGGCCCGATCAAACGAACCTATCAACCCAAGAAGAGGTATCGCCGGCGCGTCCACGGCTTTCTGCGCCGGATGAGCAGCAAGGGCGGACAGCGCGTGCTTCGAAACCGGCGCCGCAAGGGCCGGGAGAGGCTGGCCTCCTAGGCGCCAGGCGACGGACCGCCCCGGTTGAAAAAGCGGTTCCGGCTGCGCCGGCATTCGGAGTTCCAGCCGGCGATGTCGGGCCAACGTTTTCACTCGGGACGGGCGCTCGTCGGCTTCGCGGTGCCTGGGTCCACCGCGGAAAATCGCGTCGGCGTCGCCATGAGCAAGCAGATCAAGGGAGCGGTCCAGCGCAACCGGGCTCGGCGCCGCCTGCGGGAGGTCGCGCGCAACTGCTTTCTCGGACCTGATTCGCCCCTGCACCGCGTGGGAATACGATATGACGTGGTCCTGATCGCGCGGCGGCGCGCACTTGAGATGTCGTTCGCTGAACTCAAGGCGGAGGCTTCGCTGGCAGCACTCAGGCTTGCACACATGAACGCCACAATCCAGCCCACGAACCGGCTATGACCAGGCTGCTGCTGCTTTTGATCCACGGCTACCAGATGTCTTTTTCCAAGATCTTGCCCCCGAGCTGCCGCTACTACCCGTCCTGCTCGCACTACACGTACGAAGCCGTCGAGAGGTATGGCTGGATGCGTGGCGGCTGGATGGGAATGGCGCGTATCGCGCGCTGCCATCCCTTTGCGGCCGGCGGCTACGATCCGGTGCCCTGACAGGAGATCCACGCCATTTTTCTGAAGTCGCCATTGGACCTTTTTTTGCCGCTCCAGGACGCGGGGCAGTGGCTGCTGACGACCATCTACGGCGTTGTCAGCCATGTTTCTGTGTTTCAGGTGTTGGGCGCCTACGGCGTGGCGATCGTCGTGATGACGATCATCATCCGGCTCGCGCTGGCGCCCCTGCAGCAGTTCCAGCTCGTCACCCAGCGCAAGACGATGGCCGAGCAGCGCAAGCTCGCGCCGCAGGTCGCAGATCTGCGCAAGAAGTACAAGAAGGACACGCAGCGCCTGAACAGCGAGATGATGAAGCTGTACCAGGAGCACGGCGTCAACCCGCTGGGTGGCCTGATCGGTTGTCTCCCCCTGGTCGTGCAGATGCCGATTCTGAGCGCCCTGTACTTCGTCTTCCGGTTCCGGGCGCCCTCGCTGCATCTGCCAACGCACTTTCTGTTCGTGCAGAACCTGAACGACATACCGATGCAGCATGCGATGGTTGCCATCGCGGGCATCGGCATCCCGCACATCACCTACCTGGTCTTCCCGGTACTGGCCGCGATCACCACGCTGGTCCAAACGCGCATGATGCAGATGCCGCCCCCACCGAACCCGACGGATCAAGAGCTGCAGACGATCCAGATGCAGCGGACGATGATGCTCATCTCGCCCCTGCTGATCGGCTACTTCGCGCTCACCGTCCCGGTCGCCCTCGGGCTTTACTGGTTTATCGGGAACTGCGTCAGTATCATTCAGCAGAGCTTCGTGGTCGGGTGGGGAAACCTGTTGCCGTCACGGTTCCGGACCGTCGCCGGCGGAGCGCCGGCGCCGCCCAGCCGAGGTAGTCTGCCCGGCCCGCAGCCAGGTTCCAACCCACGGCCGAAGAACGGCGGCAATCCGAAAAAGCCGAAGAGACAGACCCCCTGAAAGGGTCGGCAAGATGCGCAAGGAGTGATCGGAGATGAAATCCGCTGAAGGCCGCGGCCGGACCCTCGACGAGGCGGTTGACGCCGCGCTCATCGAGCTCAACGAGAGCCGCCGGCACGTCGACGTCAAGATCATCAGCGAGACGGCCTCGGAGACCATCGTCGAGGTCACAGTGATCGACCCGGCCGCCGCTGTGCTGGGGACGACCATGCCCGCCGCCCCGGCGAATGGCAAGGGAGAGACCGCGCGAGGCCTGGTCGAAGGTCTGCTCAAACACATGGGCGTGCGCGCGCAGGTGAGCGTCCGGACCGGCGCGGATCCCATCACCCTCGACATCAGCGGCCGCGACCTCGGCGCGCTGATCGGCTGGCGCGGCGAGACACTCCGCGCTCTGCAGGCCGTGACCAACGTGATGGTGGGCAAGCACCTGGCCGAAGGCGAGCGCATCATCGTCGACGTCGAGCGCTACCGCCAGCGCCGCGAGCACACCGTGCGCGAGATCGCGATGCGCGCCGCGCGTCAGGTCAAGATGACCGGCGACGCAATCACGCTCGACGCGATGCAGCCGTTCGAGCGCCGGGCCATCCACCTCGCGCTCGAAGGCGATCCGGACGTGACGAGCTCGAGCATCGGCGAGGAGCCGGAGCGGCGAGTCGTCGTCGGTCCGCGCAAATCGGCCGAAGACTAGTCGGGACCAACGGAGGGTCAATGGCCGGCCGGGAACCGCACCGCGGCGCAGCGGAGCGGATCCGGAAGGCGATCGCCCTGGTCAACTCGGTCGCGGACGACGCCGGCGACGAGGACATCACGCCGACCGAGATTGCCGAGGCGATTCGCGACTGCCTCGAGCTGGGCGAGGTTGACGAAGCGCCGAACGTGCGGCGCTACCTCGGCGAGGCGCTCGACGCAGTTTCGGACGGCATGCCCGCCGACTTCGTGGCGATGACGCTGTACGCAGCGCTCGGCGCATTGCGTGAGGGAGGCTCTCGCTAAACCGGCCGTTCTTATACTGACCGTCCCATGTCTCTTCCGCCACGCGTCCATCTGCTTCCTGGGCGAGCCCGGCTGGTCGTGGAGGCGATGCCGGAAAGGCACTCGACCAGTGTTGTTTTCATGTTCGGCGGCGGATCGCGGCTCGAAGATGACCGGCTCGCCGGCGTGTCGCACTTCATCGAGCACCTCTTCTTCAAAGGCACCCAGCGCAGGCCGACATCCAAGGAGATCGCCGATGCGATCGAGGGCGTTGGAGGGTTCATCAACGCTTCTACCGACAAGGAGCTGACCGCCTACTGGGCGCGCGTGCCGTCGGAGCACATGAATCTCGGTTTCGATGTGCTGTTCGACATCGTCGCCAACTCCAAGCTCGACCCCGCCGACGTGGAGCGCGAAAGGATGGTGATCCTCGAAGAGCTGCGCATGTACCAGGACCAGCCGCAAGACCTGGTGCAGAACCTCTTCGAAGAGCTGATCTGGCCCGACCATCCGCTCGGACGAGACATCGCGGGCACCGAGGAATCGGTCACGCGGCTCAGCCGGGACGACATCCTGGAATACGCCGACGCGCACTATCGATTGCCGAACCTCGTCATCGGGGCGGCGGGTTCGCTGTCGGAGCAGGAGACGCTCGCGGTGGTGACGGCGGGGCTGTCGCTGCGGTCAGACGCGAATGGCGGAGAAGTGCCGATCGCACCTCCAGGGCTGGCCGGCCCACGCGTCCTGGTCCGGCGGCGCGACACGGAGCAGGCCCACATCTGCCTCGGGGCGCGCGCCTTCAGCTATCTCCATCCCGACCGCCACGCATTGGACCTGCTCAACACCGTGCTCGGCGAAGGGATGAGCTCGCGCTTGTTCTTGAACATCCGGGAGCGCCTGGGCCTCGCGTACGACGTGCACAGCTTCACGCAGAAGCACCGCGACACCGGTTACATCGGCGTGTACATCGGGGTCGAGCCGAAGAAGGCACCTGACGCGGTGAACGCCGTGGTGGCCGAGCTGCGCGCACTGAGCGCTGTCGAGGTCAGCCCGGACGAGCTGGCACGCGCCAAGGAGTTCACCAAGGGCCGTCTCCGCCTGGAGCTCGAGACCACCAACGGCGTGGCATTCTGGCTCACCTACCAGGAGCTGCTGCTGGGCAAGATCGAGAGCATCGACGAGGAGCTGGCGCAGGTTGACGCGGTGACGGCCGGCGACGTGCGGCGCGTGGCGGGCGAGGTGTTCAGCGGAGCTCTGCAGATGGCGGTCATCGGGCCCTTCGCCCGCGACGGCGCGTTCCGGCTGGCGATCGGCGCCTAGGCGGCGGCGGCCACCCCGCCTCGATCCCCGACCGACACCTGTCCCGTCTCGAGCCACGGCATGTCTTTGTAGATGTTGCCGAAATGGTCGAGCGGCCAGATGCGGAACCAGGCCTTGCCGTCGATTCGATCGCGCGTGATCGGCCCGAAGAAGCGTGAGTCCTGCGAGCGGTTGCGGTTGTCCCCCATCACAAAAAATTCATTCGGTCCCATCAGCTTGCCGTCGCATCCCCCGCAGGGCCAGTCGGTGCTCTGCGTCCAGGCTTCGGGGAGGTAGGGTTCGTGCAGCCGGTGGCCGTCGATGTAGACGACGCCGCTGCGAATGAGCAGCTTCTCACCGGGTAGGGCGATGACGCGCTTGATGAAATCGGTGGAGTTGTTGGTCGGTGGTCGCAGGATGATGATGTCGCCGCGCTGCGGCGCGTGCAGGCGATAGTCGATCTTGTTCGCGATGAGATAGTCGTCGTTGTCGAGGGTCGCGAACATCGACAGTCCCTCGACGTGGACCGCCTGGACCGCAAAGCTGATCCCGACGTACAGGATCACGGCGAGCACGGCGACCTCGGCCACCTCGCGCAGCAGGGAGGCGGCGGTGGGACGTTCCGGGGTGGCGGCGCCGGCCGCTTGCGGGTGGGGCGCCGCCATTCGATTCAGGAGACGAGCTTAGCGCAGACCCGTTCCAGCTCTTCGCGGCTCGAATAGCGAACCTCGAGCTTGCCGCGGTTGAGGTTCCCGTCCAGCTTGACAGGCAGTCCCAGGCTCGACTCTATGTCCGCGGCGACGGCACGGAGCTCAGACGAGGAATCCACGTGTCTGCGCCGTCGAGGACGGTAGGTCCTCACCCAATTTTCCGTCTGACGCACCGAGAGATGTTTCGCGATCACGACCTTCAGGCCCTGCTCCTGGGTGGCCTGGCTTTCTAGCGCGATCAATGCACGTGCGTGTCCCGCGGAGATGACGCTTGACGCGACGGCCGACTGCACGGCCGCGCATCCGCCGAGCAACCGCAGGGATTGCGTGACCGACACGCGGTGCTTGCCGAGGCGATCGGCCACCTCTTCATGAGTGAGGCCGAACTCTTCAATGAGGCGGCGCAACCCGCGAGCCTCCTCGATCGCGTCGAGGTCGGTGCGCTGCAGGTTCTCGATAAGGCCGAGCACGAGCTGCGCGTCATTGCCTGCGTCGCTGCGTACAACCGCGGGCACGGTGGTGAGCCCCGCGAGCCGCGCGGCTCGCCACCTGCGTTCGCCGGCGATGAGCTCATACCCGTCCGCGAGCGGCCGCACGAGCAACGGCTGCAGGACTCCATGCTTGCGTATGGACTCGGCCAGCTCGCCGAGCGGCTCCGCATCGAAACGCGACCTGACCTGCTGGCGCGAGGGCCGGATCTGGTCGACGGCGATCATCTGCGGCACGAGCGCCTCCCCCTCGCTGGACATGGGGATCAACGCATCGAGGCCGCGGCCGAGGCCGCGTGGTCGTGATTGGCTCATCGTTCCAACAGCTCCTTCGCGAGAGCGCGGTATGCGGCCGCGCCTCTGCATGTGGGGTCGTATTCGATCACGGACTTGCCGTGGCTCGGCGCTTCGCTCAACCGCACGTTGCGCGGAATGAGCGTGTCCAGGACATGGTGTGGGTGTGAGCGGCGGACCGACTGCAGGACGTCCCACGCCAGTGTGGTGCGCGCGTCGAACTGCGTCATCAGGATGCCTGCGATCGCCAGCCTGGGATTGAGACGCGAACGGACCAGCTGATGCGTGTACATCAGGTGGCGCAGGCCCTCGAGCGCGAAGTATTCGCACTGCGTCGGGATGAGCATGCTGGTCGCAGCGACCAGCGCGTTGAGCGTCAGGAGCCCGAGCGATGGGGGGCAGTCGATGATCACGATCTGTATTCCATCGGGCGTGCCGGCCAGCGCCTTGCGCAGCAAGCTCTCGCGCTCCTGTTCTCCGGCCAGCTCGATCTCCGCCCCTGCGAGGTCGATGTGCGAGGGCACCAGCGTCAGGCCGGCAACACCGGTCGGTTGCGCGACCTGCTCGATCGTCGCCTCCCCCGTAAGGAGGTGGTAGACGCTGAGCCGCGCCCTGGCGGGATCGAGGCCGAGGCCCGACGTCGAGTTGGCCTGGGGATCCAGGTCGATCAGCAGCGTCGGATGGCCGACCTCGGCCAGGGCAGCGCCCAGGTTGATGGCGGTGGTGGTCTTGCCGACGCCGCCCTTCTGGTTGACCACCGCGATGACGGGGGCAGCAGATATAGCCAACATGTTGGGCCTGGCCTCGCTCAAAGATCCTATATCTGGTGCCATGACCCGAATTCTATGCCTGGCCCGGCGTCTTGGGAAGCCAGGCTGTTAAGGTCCGACCGGGGCGCCTGAGCGCCGCATCTGATTCCAGATGCCATAACCCACGACCAGGACAAGGACTCCCTCCAGGACCACGGCAACGTACAGGACGGCCCCGGTCAGCGTGAGGGCAGCCAACAGGTTGTAGGCCACGTGCGCTGTTATCGATGTGGTGGTGTTGGCGTACTTGCGGATCAGGCCAAGGCAAATCGCTATGGCGAAGATGCCGGCCAGGTCGAGCGAGATCGCGTATTGGGAATGGATCGAAGTGAAGAGGAGGGCTGCCGGCACCAGGCCAATCCGCGGTTGCAGGGCGCCCCGGAAGAGCAGGTCCTCGCAGATCCCGGGCAGCAGCGCGAGGGCCGCGATGCCGGCGGCGTTGCTGTTGGCGAGCTGGCTGAACAGGTGAGAGTCCGTGGAGTCGATGTGTTTCGCCAGGCCCGGGAAGAAGGCGTGGTTGGCGGAATCGAAGCCGGTGAGCAGCGCGAGGAACACGCCTGCCGCTGCAGGAGCCAGCGCGAGGTGCCACCAGGCCGGCCGGATCAGGCCGAGTCGGCCTGCCGCGTCGGCCGCCTTTCGGCGGACGAACAGCCCAACCCCCGCCAGGGCGAGCAAGGCCAGCGGCAGCTCGTCCAGAAAGGTGTCGAGAATCCTCTGCGGCGGTTGGCGGTCGAGTGCCGACAGCACATCCGTGAACACCAGGCTCGTCAACTGCGTCCCAAACAGGACCACAGCCAGCACCAGCGCCAGGGCGTGGACCGGGTTGTCGGGATCGATCGGCAGGAACATGGCGACGTCCCGCCGGATGGGCCGCAGGAGGAAACCGCCTGCCGCGACACCGCTGACGATCGACCCCGCGTCGATTGCGAACTTGTCCTGGCTTACGTTGGTCGAAGCCAGGACGCTGGTCAGATCGATCAGGCCGGAGGCGGCGATGCCCCAGGCCGCCACGCCGCCGACGATCCAGGTGGCCGTTTTGGCGTAGGACTTGCCGACCGCCACATTGGCGGCGATCACGAGGGGCAGCGGCGCCAGCTCCACCAGCGCGTTGGCCGCGTCGAGGGGGAGGTGCCCGGTCAGCCCGTCTTCGCGCCTCGGTCCGCTACCGGAGGAGACTGCGAACCATCGACCGGCCTCCCT